>CAXTJY010000135.1:0-8749 GCA_964244395.1 uncultured Rhodovarius sp. | reverse complement strand
CACGACCAGCGCGCGCACGTGCGGTGCCACGTGGCGCCCGCGGGCGATGGCGGCGGCGGCGCGGATGTCCTCGATGCGGGCGTTGGTGCAGCTGCCGATGAAGACGACGTCGACCTTGAGGTCGGTCAGCTTCTGGCCTGGCGTCAGGCCCATATATTCGACCATCCGCTCCAGCTGGGCGCGGCGCGTCTCATCCTCGACGGCGGCGGGGTCCGGCACCGTGCCGGTGATCGGCAGCACATCCTCCGGGCTCGTGCCCCAGGTGACGCGGGGTGTGATGTCCTCCGCCCGCAGCGCCACTTCCTTGTCGAAATGCGCGCCGGGGTCGCTCGGCAGGCTGCGCCACCAGGTGGTGGCCCGCACCCAGGCCTCGCCGGTGGGGGCGTGCGGTCGACCATCGACATAGGCGATGGTGACTTCGTCCGGCGCCACCATGCCGGCCCGTGCGCCGGCCTCGATGCTCATGTTGCAGAGCGTCATGCGGCCAGCCATGTCGAGTGCGCGGATCGCCTCGCCGGCGTATTCGATGACATGACCGGTGCCGCCGGCGGTGCCGATATGCCCGATGACGGCCAGCGCGATGTCTTTGGCCGAGC
This sequence comes from uncultured Rhodovarius sp., assembly GCA_964244395.1. Taxonomy (GTDB): domain Bacteria; phylum Pseudomonadota; class Alphaproteobacteria; order Acetobacterales; family Acetobacteraceae; genus Rhodovarius. The sequence continues at coordinate 8,153 of CAXTJY010000135.1, read as the reverse complement.
AGCCGGCCGGCAAGACGCCATCGACCGTCACCCGCATGTTCTTCGCCGGCTTCTGCAGCACCGTCTGCGTCGCCAGAACATGCTCGACCTCCGAGGTGCCGATGCCGAACGCGAGCGCGCCCATCGCGCCATGCGTCGAGGTGTGGCTGTCGCCGCACACGATGGTCATGCCGGGCAGCGACAGACCCAGCTCCGGCCCGATGATGTGGACGATGCCCTGTCGCTCATCCAGCAGCGGGATGTAGGGCACGTTGAACTCGGCGACGTTGGCCTCCAGCGTATCGACCTGGAGCCGGCTCTCGGGGTCCTCGATGCCGGTGTAGCGGGAGGCATCGGTGGCAATGTTGTGATCCACCACCGCGATGGTGCCGTGCAGCGAGCGGACCTTTCGGCCCGCCACCCGCAGCCCCTCGAAGGCTTGCGGCGATGTCACCTCATGCACCAGGTGCCGGTCGATGTAGAGCAACACCGTGCCGTCCTCGAGCCGCTCCACCACATGGGCGTCCCAGATCTTGTCGAACAGCGTGCGCGGCTGGTCAGCCATGTGTCGTGCCCCCAAGGCGTGCGCCCCGTATGGCGCGGGGCGACGATACAGAAAGGGGCCGCCGAAGCGACCCCCTGGACGTCACTCGGCAGTCGGCGCTTCGGCTTCAACCGCGGCAACCGGTGCCGCAGTGGCACCCTTCACCGGCTTCATGCCCAGCTTCTCGGCGATGCGCGCCGACTTGCCGGTCCGGCCGCGCAGATAATAAAGCTTGGCCCGCCGCACCTTGCCGCGTCGCACCACGACCAGCTCGGCGATCGCTGGCGAATACAGCGGGAACACCCGCTCCACACCCTCGCCATAGCTGAGCTTGCGAACGGTGAAGTTGCTGTGCAGCCCGCGGTTGGAGCGCGCGATCACCACGCCCTCATAGGCCTGGGTGCGGGTCCGCTCGCCCTCCACCACCTTCACCATCACGCGCAGCGTGTCGCCCGGCGAGAAAACAGGAATGGGGCGCGCGGCGGCCAGCTTGTCCTTCTGGGCGGCATCGAACTGTTGCAGCAGATTCATCGATCGGTCCTCTTCGTGCGCGGGGTATATGCGGGCTGTGAGCCTTGTGCAACCCCGCTCTCCGCGTTTTCTAGGAATGCAGTCCATAGTTCGGGGCGGCGCTCGCGCGTCGCCTTTTCGGCTTGCGCCCGGCGCCACGTCTCGATCAGCGCGTGATTGCCGGACAGCAGCTCCGGCGGCACCGCGCGGCCGTCCCAATCCGCTGGGCGGGTGTATTGCGGGTATTCCAACAGACCGGCCGAAAAGCTTTCCTCTACTGCGCTATCCACCCCGCCCATGACGCCGGGCAGCAGCCTGACGCAGGCATCCAACACAGACAGCGCGGCCAGCTCGCCGCCCGACAGCACCGCATCGCACAGCGAGACCTCCTGCATGCCGCAGGCCTCGACGGCACGCTGGTCCATGCCCTCATACCGCCCGCACAGCAACACCAGGCCCGGCCCTAGGGCCCATTCCCGCACCATCGCCTGCCGCAGCGGTGCGCCGCGCGGCGTCAGGCACAGCAGGGGCCGCTCGGCCGGCACGGCCGCCGCCACCGCCGCCGCCAGCACATCGGGCCGCATTACCATTCCGGCACCGCCGCCGAACGGCGTGTCGTCCACCTGCCGATGCCGTCCCAGGCCATGATCACGAATGTTGACGGTGCCAAGCGACCACTTGCCCTCGGCCAGGGCGCGCCCCGCCAGCGACAGGCCCAGCGGCCCCGGAAACATCTCGGGAAACAAGGTCAGGACAGTGGCGGCAAACATCAGCCAGTCGCCTCGCCATCCACCTCGACCGGCGGCGACACCACAACACGCCCGCTTGCCACATCCACCACCGGCACCGCCGCCTGGGTAAACGGCACCAGTCGCTCCGGTGGCCCGGACAGAATCAGATACGGCCCGCCACCATGGTCCTCGACCGCCAGCACCCGGCCGAACGCCTCGCCCGCCACCCCCTCCGCCCGCAGCCCGACCAGATCGGCCTGATAGAACTCGTCCTCATCCGCCGCCGGCAACTGTTCACGCTCGACGTACAGCTTGGTGCCGGTCAACCGAACTGCGGCATCGCGGTCCGCCACGCCCTCGACCGCAACAATATCCACGCCACGGGCCCGCAGCCGGAACTCTCGCCCGGCTTCGTCCCGCAGCGTCGTAAACGCCGCCAATCCGGCCTCGGAGAAATCCCGCACCCGCAACAGCCCGCGCACGCCATGCGGCCGCCCCAGCTCCGCGATCAGAACGAGTGGCACAGGGGCGCTCCGCGGCTGGGGCTGGCGCGGGTGACTCGCCAGGGGCTCTGCCCCCGGAACCCCCGCAAAGGGCCGAAAGGCCCTTTGATCCCAGGAGTTTTATCGGAGGGTGGGGGAGGGGGCCTGTTGCGAGTTGGGCCAAGGGCGTGCCCGGCCCCCTCCCCCACCCTCCGATCACCCGGTGTCCAGAGGTCTTTCGGCCTTTGGTGGGGGGTGCAGGGGGGCAAAGCCCCCTTGCGTGCCGTCCTCACCCAGCCGCGGCCGCGGCGCGTTCCTGCGCCTTCTTCTTAGGCAGGGACTGCTTGGGCTGTTCTGGGAACACCGGCATGGGGGCCAAGCCGGCCTTGCCGAGGAACTTGGCGACGCGGTCGGTCGCCAGGGCGCCTTCCTTCAGCCAGTGGGTGATGCGCTCATCCTTCAGGCGGATGCGGTCGGCGTGGTCGGACGGCAGCATCGGGTTATAGCTGCCGACCTGCTCGATGAAGCGGCCGTCGCGCGGCGAGCGGCTGTCGGCCACCACGATGTGGTAGTAGGGGCGCTTCTTGGCGCCGGCGCGGGCAAGGCGAATCTTCAGTCCCATGGTCTTCTCTTTCTCTAAAAAGGTCGTTTGTTGCCAAGGCCGGGCATCAAGCCGGCGAGACCGCCGCGCATCATGCCCTTCTGGCCCATCTTGCTCATCCGCTTCATCATCACGGACATGTCGTCGAACTGCTTCAGCAGCCGGTTGACGTCTTGCACCTGCACGCCGGAGCCCGCGGCGATGCGTTTCTTGCGGCTCGCCTTGATGATGTCGGGCTGCTTGCGTTCCTTGGGCGTCATCGAGGAGATGATGGCGGCCTGGCGGCCCAGGATGGCGGTGTCCATCTTCGCGTCGCCGAGCTGGGCCTTGATCTTGCCCATGCCGGGCAGCATGCCGAGGATGCCTTGAAGGTTGCCCATCTTGCCGATCTGCTTGAGCTGGCTGGCGTAATCCTCGAGCGAGAACTGCCCCTTCTGCATCCGGGCCGCCATCTTCTCGGCTTCGGCTTGGTCGATGGTCTCGGCGGCGCGCTCGACCAGCGAGACGATGTCGCCCATGCCCAGGATACGGCTGGCGATGCGGTCGGGGTGAAAGTCTTCCAGCGCATCCAGCTTTTCGCCGGCACCGAGCAGCTTGATGGGCGCGCCGGTGACGGCGCGCATGGACAGCGCGGCGCCGCCGCGGGCATCGCCATCCACCCGCGTCATGACGATGCCGGTGACGCCGACCTTGGCCTGGAAGGCGGAGGCGGTGTTGACGGCGTCCTGGCCGGTCATGGCATCGACGACGAGAAGCGTCTCGTGCGGGTTGGTGGCGAGCTTCACGCCCGCGACCTCGTCCATCAGCGCATCATCGATGGCCAGGCGGCCCGCGGTGTCGAGCACCACCACGTCGAACAGTTCGCGCCGCGCCTGGTCCATGGCGCGGGCGGCGATCTGCAGGGGCGTCTGGCCGGGGATGATGGCCAGCGAGGCGACGCCGACCTGGGTGGCCAGGAACGCCAGCTGCTGCTGCGCGGCCGGCCGGTGCACGTCCAGGCTGGCTAGCAGCACCTTCTTCTTGTCGCGGTTCTTCAGGCGGAGGGCGATCTTGCCGGAGGTCGTGGTCTTGCCCGAGCCCTGCAGGCCGACCATCAGGATGGCAACGGGCGCGGCGGCGTTCAGATCAATGCCGGTGGCCGCACCCACGCCGCCCAGCGCTTCGACCAGCGCGTCATTGACGATCTTGACGACCTGCTGGCCCGGGGCGACGGAGCGGATGACTTCCTGGCCCACGGCGCGCTCACGCACCTTGGCGACCAGGTCGCGCACGACGGGCAGCGCGACGTCGGCTTCCAGCAGCGCCACGCGCACTTCGCGCAGCGCCTCGCCCACATCGGCTTCCGACAGCGAGCCGCGGCCCCGCAGCTTGTCGAAAATCCCACCGAGCCTGCCGGACAGCCCCTCAAACAAAATCCGCTCCAAACACAAATGCGCCGCTGCGCGAACCTTCGCGGAGCGACGGGGCGACCCCACCTGCGGGGCGGCCTTCACCGGGCATGACGGCCCGTGCGGCAGCGATTAAGCGCCCGGCAGTGTCCGGTCAAGCCAGCCGATGACCTGGCGCACCGCAGCCCAGGCCTGGCGTTCGAGCATGATGTCGTGGCCGGCGGTGGGGAAGACCACGCAGTCGCCGCCCAGCCAGGCGGCAAGATCGGGCTGCGAGGGCACGACGCTGCCGTCGCGCCCGGCGCCGATGCACAGCGAGGGGCAGGTAATATCACCGCGCGCCAACAGTTCCGGTCCGCGCGGTGTGTTGCGGGTGGCCGGACTTTCGCCGGTGAGCCGGTCGAGCGCCCATTGCAGGACGTCCGGTTCCGCATCGGCGAACCACATGCGGGTGGCGTCGGCGGGGGAGGGCAGCATGGGCACGGTGGGGTCCACCTCGGGGCGGGGAGCGCCTACCTCGCCGGCGCCGGCGCTGGCGACGGGGATGAGTGCTGCGGGACGCATTGCCTTGGCGGCGATCTGCGCCACCCAGCCGCCGAGCGAATGACCGACGAGCACCAGGGGTCGGGCGGGCAGGGTGGCCGCCACCGCCTGCACCCGCGCCGCATAGTCGCTGGGCGTCAGGCGCAGAAACTCCGCCATGGGAAGAACCGGCGCGTCGGTGTGATTGGGCATGGACAGCGCGTGCGTGGCATATCCGGCCGCCGCCAGCGCCGGCGCCCAGAACCGCCAGGCCCACCAGCCGTGGCAGGAGCCGGGGATGAGGATGATGTTCGCGGACGGCCGGGCGTGGCGCGGCGTGAGGCTGGCGACGAAGCAGTCGCCCACGATGCGGCGCTCATCGATGAGATCACTTTCCATGCGCTGCAAGGTCAAGGCAGGGCGGCTGGCGGTCAATCGCCCAGCGGCCGCGCCGGTACGCCGCCGACGCGGGCGCCATCGGCAACATCCTCGATGACTGCCGCGCCTGTGCCCACAACCGCATCAATACCGACCCGCACACCCGGTCGAACCGATGCACCCGCACCCAGCAGCGCCCGCTCGCCCAGCCGCGCCTGGCCGCACAGCACCGAGCCGGGGGCGGCGTGACAGGCCTCTTCCAGCACCACGTCGTGCTCGGCGATGGCGCCGGTGTTGAGGATGGCCAGCCGCCCCAACCGCGCCTGGGTGCCGAGCACCGCGCGGGCCATCAGCGCCGCGCCCTCCCCAACCAGGGCGCTGGGCGATACGAGGGCGGCCGGGTGCACCGCCGCGGGCAGGGCGAAGCCGCCGAGGAGCGCCGCCAGCCGCGCCCTGGCGGCATTGTCGCCCACCGCGACGAAGGCCGCCTCCACCCCTTCGCGCCGCAGCGCTTCCAGTCGCGACTCGTCGCCCAGCCATGGCACGCCCAGCAGGCGGGGTGGTCCGGCCTGCGCCACCAGGCCCACGATCTCAAAGCCGCCCATCGCCCTAAACACCTCGATCACCACCCCGGCATGGCCGCCTGCGCCGACGATGAGCAGTCGGGTCAATCCACCACCCGGCCGAAAAGGGCGCCCAACAGCAGGAACAGCGCCCCACCGGCCAGGAATCCCACCACCGTGCCGTTGATCCGCACGAATTGCAGGTCCTTGCCCACCCGCAGCTCGATCTTGTCGGTGATCTCCGCCGTGTTCCAGGAGCCGACAACTCCGCCGATGAAGCTCTCGATCCTCGCCTGCGCCGTGGGCAGCAGCGCCATCAGGATCGATTGCAGGCCGTGGTTCAGCCGCTCCCGCGCCCCCGCATCCTCGGTCAGCAGGGTGCCGGCATTGGCGAAGGCGGCCTCCAGCAGTGCCACCGTGCGGCCATTCGGGTTGGCCGCATCGTCGGCCAGGGCGCGCCGCAGGCGGGTCCACACATCGCCCAGCCACGCCGTCACGGCCGGGTGCTGCAACGCCCCGCGGATGGCGCGGCCCAGCGCGGCCGCCCGCTCCGGGTCCGTCTCCAACCGGGTAATCTCGGCCTCGATCCAAGCCTCAAAGCCCTGGCGAAGGGCGCTGTCCGCCGGCTCCACCTTGTCGAGCTCGGCGTTGATCACGGCCAGGATGCGGCGGGCGGTGTAGGCACCGGCCATCCACCCCACCAGCGCGCCGCCCTCGTCACGTACCCGGGCGGAGATAGCCTGCTTCAGATCGCCTTCCTTGGCCTGCAGAATGGTCTTGAGCTGGCCGATGGCCAGGTCGAACACCGCCTGGTGCCGCCCGCTGGCCAGCAGCGCCCGCAGCGCCCGGGCCACCACCGGCGCCGCCCCGGGCCCGCCGGCCATTCGCGGCAGCAAGCGGCCAAGCAATTTACGGGCCCGGCCATCCTCCAGCGTGGTCAGCAACCGCGGCAGCATTCGGGCCAGCGCCTCGGCGGCCGGCCGGGTCGCCGCCGGGTCGTTCAGAAAAGCGCGCAGAATGGCGGAGAGGTCCAGCTCGCCCAGCACCCGACGCAGCTCGGCCTCGGTGAAGACCTGGTTGGCGACGAAACGACCTAGGCCACGGCCCAGCCGCTCCTTCTGCGCCGGAATGATCGCGGTGTGCGGAATCGGCAGCCCCAGCGGGTGCCGAAACAGCGCGGTCACGGCAAACCAGTCCGCCAGCCCGCCGACCAGCCCGGCCTTGGCGGAGGCGGCCAACAAGTCAGCGCTCCAGCTTGCCGGCAGGGCGTAGGCCAACAGGGTCAACGCCGCCATCAGCAGCAGCAGCAGGGTGGCGAAGCCCCGATGCCGCCGCAGATTTGCGCGGAGTTCCACATCGTGATCCATAAGTGCCTTTGTGGCCCGGGTAGGCGGGACTGGCCAGGGCTGGCTTTGCCCGCGACGCGTTGTTATATCATTGCGCAGATGACCGACCCGCTTTCTCTTTCCGCCAGTGCCAAGGCGCGACTGCTGGGCGCCACGGCGCTGCTGGCCGGGCTGTGGGGCGCCGTGGCTTGGGCGCTGGCGGCATGAAGCCGGGCGTCGTCGTGCCGCGCCCAGCGCCGGTGGCGCTGCGCAACGTGACCGTCGCGCATGCCGGGCGGCCCGCGGTACATCACGTCTCGGGCGAATTTACCCCCGGTTCGCTCACCGCTCTGGTCGGCCCGAACGGCGCCGGCAAGTCCAGCCTCCTGCGCGCCATTGCCGGCCTGCATCCGCCAATCGAAGGACGAATCGAGGCTGCCCCCGGCCAGGTGGCGCTGCTGCCGCAGCAATCAGGGCTGGATCGCAGCTTCCCCATCTCCTGCCTCGACGTCGTGCTGTTCGGGCTGTGGCAGGCTGCCGGGGCCTTCGCCCGGGTCAGCCACGCCCAGCGCCACCGCGCCGGCGACGCGCTGGCCGCCGTCGGCCTGTCCGGCTTTGCGTCGCGGCCGGTGGGCAGCCTCTCCGCCGGGCAGTTCCAGCGGCTGCTCTTCGCCCGCCTGCTGCTGCAGGACGCGCCGGTGCTGCTGCTCGACGAGCCTTTCACAGCGCTGGACGAACGCACCGCCGCCGACATGCTGGCCCTGCTGCGCGGCTGGCATGGCGAGGGCCGTACCATCATCGCGGTGCTGCACGACCTCGACCTCGTCCGCCGTGAGTTCCCGAACACCCTGCTGCTGGCGCGCGACTGCCTGGCCTGGGGTGACACCGCGACGGTGCTCTCGGCCGAAAACCGCCTGCGCGCCCGCCGCATGGCCGAGGCGTGGAGCGCCGATGCGGAGACCTGCCACAGGGCGGCCTGACAGGCTGCTGGAGAACTGAACGGGTCGGCGGGCCGGCGCATTTCCAGGCCAGCCCCCACCCTCAGCGGGCGATCCTTCAGCAGCCCGCCAAAGCAACCGCCGCCCCTCTCCCGCGTTCGCGCTGCGCCATGCCAGCACGCCGCCCAGCCC
>CAXTJY010000134.1:2839-8758 GCA_964244395.1 uncultured Rhodovarius sp. | reverse complement strand
GGGAGGCGCCTGGCGGATCGTGGTGTACCGGACGCAGCTGGAGCCCGGCGAGCATGTCGCTCTGATTAAAGGCGACATCGGCGGCGCCGATCCGGTGCTAACCCGGATGCACGCGGCCAGCCTGATGCATGACCTGATCGGTGGCGAAGGCGCGCGCGAGCTGCATGGCGCGATGCGAATGATCGAGGCGGCAGGGCGCGGCGTCGTCGTCATGCTGCGTGACTACCGCCATGACGGGTTGAGCCTGGAACTGCGCCGCGCGACCGACCGTTCGGTCTCGCCGCCCCTGCGCGACTACGGCATCGGAGCGCAGATCCTGGCTGATCTCGGCCTGTCGCGCATCGTCCGGCTCTCCAACCACCCACGCGCGGTGGTGGGGCTGGAAGGGTACGGGCTGGAGGTGGTGGAGACCCGGCCGGTCGGGAACTGACGGACTGAACTTTGGGTTCCATGACAAGTGTGGTGCACGCACCTCCCGCCCAGTTTGGTTCACTGAAACGCGGAATGCTGTTGAATTTGGGGATGTGACCCTCAATCCCATCATTCCCGATGGCTTGAATGTTTGGCATTCGGTGGCCATGCCCACCTTCATGCGCATCGGTGGCCTGAGAATAGTGATTTGGCCAAACGATCATCGGCCCGCGCATGTCCATGTGAAAAGGCTCGGGGAGAAGCGGTATCTAACCTGCACTGTCCTGACGGACCGCCGAAGCTGCGGGAGAGCTCGGTTTCAGGCGGGCCGAGCTTGATCGCGTTGTGGAGGCGATGAGCCAGGCAATCCATTTTCTTTGCGAAAAATGGAGAACGATACATGGCGATTACTGAGCGCGAGCTTGAACAAGCTGAGGAGCGCTTTTCGGCTCTGCGTGAGGCCGGCCATGCGGTGGCCGCGCGTTACGATCAACGTCGTTCGCGCGTCGTCGTTGCCCTTAACACAGGTGTGGAGTTGACGTTTCCCCCTCGTCTGGCGGAAGGCCTTGCGGACCCTTCTGCCGAAAGCCTTTCTGAGATCGAAATCAGCCCGGCAGGACTGGGCCTCCATTGGCCGAAGCTCGACGCCGATCTGCATGTTCCAGCGCTGCTGCAAGGCGTGTTCGGCTCGAAGAAGTGGATGTCCCGCGAACTTGGCGCCGAGGGCGGCAAGGCGCGGCCGTCTGCCAAGCCGAGCGCTTCTCGGGTGACCGGCAGCAAGGGCGGGCGGCCGAGGAAAGTGGCTTCCGCAGGGTAGGACACGCCCGCTTTTTCGAACCCTAGGCGTCGCCCTCGGCTACTTGCCGTAATGCGCCCCGCCATTCACGTGGATCACCTGCCCAGTCACATACCCGCCCTCCGGCCCCGCCAGCATCCGCACCACCGCGGCGATTTCCTCGACATCGGCCTTGCGTTGCAGCGGGATGCCTCGGTCGCCCAGGCTTTGCGGCAGGGGGCCGGCAGCGGCGCCCCGCGCCGTATCCACCGCCCCAGGCGCGACGCAGTTGAAGCGGATGTTGTCCGTGGCGAATTCGCTGGCCAGGCTGCGCATCAGCGCCTCCAGCCCCGATTTCGACACCGACACATGCACCCTGCCCGGCATGCCCACATGGGTTGAGATGCCGGACAGCGCCACGAACGACCCGCCGCCGCGCGCCTGCATCATTGGAATGGCGGCTTGCGCCAAATGGAAAGCGCCCTCAAGCGCCACGGACATGATGCGCCGCCACTGCTCGATGGTGATCTGCAGAAACGGCACCATCTCGCGCAGCCCGGCATTGGAGACGACGATGTCGAGCCCGCCGAACTCGTCCTGCAACCGGGCCGCCATCTGACCGATGGCGCGCGGGTCCGACACATCGGCCAGATGGCCTACCGCGCGCCCGCCGGCGGCCTCAATTTCGGCGACCACCGCTTCCATCGCCGCCACGTCGGCGCGGGTGTTTACCATGACCGTGGCGCCGTCCCGCGCCAGGGCCAAAGCGATGGCGCGGCCGATGTTGCGGCCCGCGCCGGTGACGAGGGCGATCTTGCCGTGCAGCGTGTTCATGCGGCGCAGCCTGACACGCCGGGCGGGCGGCGCAAGCGCGCCTCAGCGACCCCGCAGGGCGACGATTCCTCGCTGGTGGCGCGCCGCCTGGCCGACGTCGGACGCATCATCTGCGCCTCGCCCGAATACCTGGCGCGGTGCGGCACCCCGATGTCACCGGCCGAACTGGCCGGCCATGAATGCATGGTGCTGCGCGGCCTGTCCCGCGCCACCGCCTGGCCGTTCCGGGACGGCAGCCTGCAAGTGTCCGCCCGCCTCACCTGCGACGGCGCCGACGCGCTGCTCGACATGGCGCTTGCCGGGCTGGGCATCATCCGCGTCACAGACTTCCTGGTCGAGCGCGCGCTCGCCGAGGGCCGGCTGGTGCGGGTGCTGGAGGCCGAGCACGCCTCCGAAAGCCTGCCCTTCTGGGCGGTGATGGCGCCGGGCCGGCAACGCATGCCCCGGGTTCGGGCGCTGGTCGATTTCGTAGCGAAACGTTGTTTCGGCTGCTGACTTCTTTGTAATGTATCTACTTCGCCGGCCGAACCGTAATCCAGTCACCAAGGCACTGCGGCACCTTCCGCCAGCTCAGATTAAAACCCATGAGGCAGGAGATCAAATCATGACGAATACTCTTAAGAGTGGGCTCGCCATCCTGCTCGCCGCCGCGGCCGGATTTCCCGGGACTGTGCGGGCCGAAGGCGAATACCAATACACGGCGCCGCCCTCTTTCTCGAACAACATCGTGGGTGGTGGCTCCGCCGTGGTGGTGAACACCGGCAATCCGGACGCTTCGGTGCGCGTGCTACACTCCGACGCCTTCGGCGCGCAGATGCTGGGCCGCGGCCAGGTTGCGGTCATCGGTGGCGGGCAGGACGACTACCAGACCGTGGTGACGATGCCGGCGCCGCAGGCCCGCAGCCCGTTCGCGACGCTGGGCGGCCTGTTCGGCGGCCGCATCCGCGGCTAGCCGATGCCGGAAGGCGTCGGTTCGACCGGCGCCTGTTCCGGGCCGGCTCTTGGCCTGACCCACGCGCGGCGCGATGATGCGCGGGGAGGACCAGCATCGTGATACCCGAGATCGACCACGCCTTGCGCGACCGCGCCACGCAATTCGCCCGCACGGTGGTGGCGCCGCGCGCCGCCGCCATCGACGAAAGTCGCGAATATCCGTGGGACATCGTCCACGCGCTGGCCGAGGCCGGCTTCATGGGCATGTCCATCCCGCCGGAATGGGGCGGGCAGGCGCGCAGCTTCCTCGACGTCGCCGTGGTGGTGGAGGAGATGGCCCGCGCCTGCACCGTCACCGCCCGGATCGTGGTGGAGGGCAATATGGGCGCCATCTCCACCATCATGGCTTACGGCAGCGGCGCGCAGAAAGCATGGGCCGCGAAGCTGGTGCTGGCCGGCGACAAGCCCGCTATCTGCATCACCGAACCCGATGCAGGCTCCGACGCCACCGCCCTGCGCACCCGGGCGCAGAAGCGCGGCGGCGAATGGGTGATCGACGGGCAAAAACACTGGATCACCGGGGCGGGCATCTCGCGCGTCCACCTCATCTTCGCCCGCGCCTACGACGAGGCAGGGCGCGACCTGGGCATCGGCGGTTTCCTGGCCGAGCGGGGCACTCCCGGGCTGGAGATGACGGCGCGCGAGCCGACGATGGGCCTGTGCGGCATGCCGGAAGGCACGCTGACCTTCACTGGCCTGCTGGTGCCGGACGACATGGTGGTGCGCCCACCTGGCGGTTTCGCGCGCGGCTTCGCGCAGTTGATCAATGCGTACAATTCGCAGCGGGTGGGGGCAGGGACGGTGGCCATGGGCATCGCCGCCGGCGCGTTGGACCACGCTGTGGAGTGGGTGAAGCAGCGCCAGCAGTTCGGCCGCCCGATCGGCGAATTCCAGGGGCTGCAGTGGATGCTGGCGGATATGGGCACACAGTTGAACGCGTCGCGGCTGATGCTGCACGCGGCCGCGGCCTCCCGCGGCCCCGGCGGCAGCGCTTTTCCGGACCCGGAAATGGCGGCGCAAGCCAAGATCTTCGCCAGCGAGGCGGCGATCAAGATCGTGAACGACTCGCTGCAGATGTTCGGCGCCCGCGGCTATTCGCGCGCTCTGCCGCTGGAACGGATGGCGCGCGACGTGCGGATGTTCACCATCGCCGGCGGTACCGCCCAGGTGCTGCGGACGCTGGTGGCCAGCCGGATGCTGGGCTGGAAATTGCCGCAGGGCAGGGTGATGGAACAGCCGCTGCCACGCGAGGCCGCCGAGTAACCCTCGGTGGCAAGCGCGGGCTTGGCCCGCGCATCTCAAAAGCCGCCCGGCGGAACCCGCATCACCGGCTTGAATGGACCTCGCCGTACTGCATGCACGGCCCGGTCCAGCGCCTCAAGAAAGCGCGAACGGTCGGCCCCCGTCATCGCGCTCGGCCCATGTTCGGGCCCGCCGCGGGCGGCTGCACTCTCTCGCATCACGCGAGCAGCCTCGCGCCCGGCCAGCGCGCCGCCGATGTTATCGGCCGTCCAGTCATGGCCCTTCCAATTCAACGCCCGCGCGCCTTTCGCCAGCGCCCGAGCGGCCAGCGGAATGTCGGCCGTCGTTACCACATCCGCCGGCGTCGCCTGGTCCGCAATCCAGTCATCCGCCGCATCCGCTCCCTCGGCCACGATCATCTGGCTGACGAAGGCCTCCTCTGGCGGCCGGATGGGGCGGGAGCCGTTGGAGACCAGCACCACCGTGCAGCCCAGCCGCGCCGCCACGCGGATCACTTCGCCCCGCACCGGGCAGGCATCGGCGTCGACTAAGATAGCTGTTTTGTGCCCCATTAGGATTGCTAGACCTTCACAGTAATGCGTTTACTCTTGCAATCGCGAGCGAAGAGAAGGCGTTCCAAAAGCGTTTTCAGCGTTGATACCATATAAAGGTTCAGGCATTTTATGAACTCATACCATTCGGTAATTGCGCGTGAGCCAGATCACCTGGAATAGGGCTGTAGGTTTCATGGTACATAGGCGCGATCCCGCAATAATTTCGCTCTGTCTCGTAAGCCTAGCTGCCTGTAGTATTGATACGATTGATGATGTGATTTTGAGGAGTAATGCTACGGGCATTATCGCGCCGATGCCGAATTCCATGGGCCATGGCATAAGTCGCAGTGAGTTTGAACGAGATATGCGGGAATTTGGTGCGATGCGATCCCGGCGAATACTCAATTTATTGTCTTCCGAAATGCGACGGCAATATAATTGGAGTGGCGTAAATGTTTTGCAATTTCCCGAATTTGCAGCCACAAACCGGTTGATATGTCAACCTATCAGTGTGCAATTTATATGCACAAATAGGCGGCGACCAAGTAACAGGGCAGGAACTGGGTACGACGGCGAGCTTTTCTTAGAGTTCCAATTTGTTTTAAATCGAGACAACATTATAGAGCCTGTCAACTTGATCATTCGGCTTATTTAGAGGGGTCCACATGTCCAATTTTTCTATACAAACGCGCGCCATTCCCCTTGTTGTTGGCATGTAGCTCAGCTCTCATAACTACCTCGCTTTGGTTAACAATGATACTGGAAGCGTTGTTTCGGAAATTCACTTTAATGTTGTAAGCCAGAACGGCGTCGGCTCGGCCGTAGGCGTGTTTTTAGGTAGTACGGGTCGACCCTTTACACCTTGGGGGTCGCCTTATGCGGATAGTGTTCGAACGACAACCCTTGCGTCTGGGACCGAGGCTCAGATGCGGTCTCTGTTCGGTACGGGCCCTGATTTTGGTTTCGGCAACGACTTTGATCTTGCCAGACAAGGTGGTCCAGTTTCATCAAATTTCCAAGGTATTGCTGGTGAAATAGCCCGAGGGCTTGATCAAAGTCGCGCGTCAGCATCTCCGCTCATTTACGGAACTACTTTTGATAATAGCAATT
>CAXTJY010000134.1:2080-2829 GCA_964244395.1 uncultured Rhodovarius sp. | reverse complement strand
AGGTTGGTATACCATGTTGTCTCGATTTGGGATGAGTTCACAACAAATCGAGCAAGCGGCGCCGGGAGGCGTTAATTATAGGTTTTATGCGCCGGGTTCGTTTGATGTAACTATCGACCCTAATAATGGCGTGATCAGTCCTGATTTGAGTAGCAGACTTGGGTTGTCTGCTGTAACTCCGAGGAATTTGTCTGGCATCCTGTCGCCAAGTTTTCTCTCATCAAGTCAGCAGGGCGCGTATGTATCATCTTCGCCGAAGGAGGATGGTGGCTTAGAACTCAATGGGTACTCGCAAGGATCGGAGGAGTATTATCGCATCATTTTGGATAAATTTGGCCATGTTGTATCTACTGGCATGACTTATGCTGGGAATCAGACATTTGTTGTCGATTACGATCCATACAATTACACCACTACGAAGTCAGTATTCAATCAGTTTAATAATTCTTTAATTCTTGTTAATCAAATTACAGTTGGGGATAATGGGTTTCGGCGAGAGGTGAGTTATGTTGAGCCAGGCTTATACGCATCTGTCAAAGATTTTGATGCATCAAATTCCCAGTATCAATGGTATGAGGATTACTCATCTGCAAATGGGTCAGGGCGTTGGCACTACTATAACCAAGCCGGAATTTATCAGTTGATTGACTCATTCAATTCCTCAGGCAGTCATACAGATAGGTTTGTAGACTTTTCGGCTACTGATGATTCGGGGCGGTGGTATCACTACGATCAGCCGGGAATGTATC
>CAXTJY010000134.1:0-2070 GCA_964244395.1 uncultured Rhodovarius sp. | reverse complement strand
CAAATGGCATCCACATTGCTCGGACGATAGATTACTCGACGGAGGATTTAGCGTCTCAATTGATCTATTTCAATGTTCCAAATCTTTATCAGTATATAGAGAACTATGATAGTGGCGGAGCCTTGTCCTCTCAAGTTCTCGATTACTCAGCCTCTGATTACAGCAGATGGGAAATCTATGCCTCGGGTTCCGTAAACGAGCATCGCTATTATGTCGATGCAGCAAATCGTCTTAAATTTGACATCATCGGTTTGGTTGGGAACCAATCCGTAACAGATTGGAATCCTGAGCGCTCGCAGCCTTGGCAGTATCGGATGGAGCACACAACAAATGGAGTGGTAGATCGACGTATCACCACGTTCGATTCAGGGACAGAAGCGAACACTTGGCGAGAAGAAAATTTCTATGCAGATCGTTCTGTGATAAGCCAATTCAGCAATGGAAATCCCATTACCGGTGCCGCTGGTGCACAGCTACGCTTTCGGGAGGCGCGGTATTTATCAGATGGACATAAGGTATCGGAAGACTACAATCTTGGATCGGGTAACTGGTCAAGCGTTGTCACGCTGACAGACGGAGCGGGGCGCCTTGACTATAGGCGTACCGACTACCGTAATGGAGATTATCGAGAACGTGACTATGATTTACTCCAGCAGTCTGTATGGAATTCGCGCGAGTATTTCTATATACGAGATCCAAGTAATCCAAATGCTCATAAACTAAGCATGCGCATTGATTACCAAACGAATTATACCGAAGTAATCGATTTTGATCCTCTTAATGTCAGATCTTACGACACACAGAGGAACGTTTACAATCAGGTTGGTCGATTGGTGGAACGATATACGAATGGAAGTAATATATCTGAGGTGAATGGGGAGAGTACGAGCGTAATTTCTTCGACCTATTCAAGCTATGCGCCCTGGGCATCTGGCAACAATGCGATCGTCTCGTATAACTCAGATGTCGGGGCAAATTCCAGCTTGGGCTCGCCATGGAGCGCTCTGTCTTACACCGACGCTATCGGGAGTGTTGCCCCCTACACAGGCGGCTTCGGCACTTCCATTCAGTATGGCATCGTCTGGTAGCGGGTAGCCTTGACAATGCAAGGTCGGCGGTCGGGAGATTGCTGCGCGGGAGGCCTCACCGCCGCCGAAACCGCTCCACCGCCGCCACCAGCGCCGTCCTGATCCCGGGCTCCAGCGCGGAATGCCCGGCATCCGGCACCACCGTCAGCCGCGCCCGCGGCCAGGCCGCCGCCAAATCGAAGGCGCTCTCGGCCGGGCACACCATGTCGTAGCGGCCCTGGATGATCTCGGCCGGGATATGCGCCACTGCCCCCATGCCGGCCAGCAACCCGCCATCCCGAAGGAACAGCTTGTGGGCGAAGTAATGGGCCTCTATCCGCGCCAGCCCCAGCGCAGTGCGGTCCTGGGCGAAGCTCGCCACCGTGTCCGGGCTCGGCAGCAGCGTCGAGCAGGACCCTTCATAGGCGCTCCATCCCCGCGCCGCCGGCAGGTGCACCGTGGGCTCCGGGTCGGTCAGCCGACGCAGATAGGCCGATAACAGGTCGCGCCGTTCCGCCTCCGGGATGTGCTCGGCGAACTGCGCCCAGGCGTCCGGAAACACCCGGCGCAGGCCGTACAGGAACCACTCAACCTCCGCGTCCCGCCCCAGGAAAACCCCGCGCAGCACACAGCCGCCCACCCGGTTGGGATGCGCCTGGGCATAGGCCAGCGCCAGGGTGGACCCCCAGGAGCCCCCGAACAGCAGCCATTTCGGAATGCCCAGGAAGTGCCGGAGCACCTCAATGTCCTCGACCAGATGCGGCGTGGTGTTGGCCCGCAACTCGCCCAATGGCTTGGACCGCCCCGCTCCACGCTGATCGAAGATGATCAGGCGCCAGTGTGCGGGGTCGAAAAACCGACGATGCACCGCGCCCGCCCCGGCACCAGGCCCGCCATGCAGGAACAGCACCGGCTCGCCCATCGGGTTGCCGACCTGTTCCCAATACATCACATGCCCGTCGGTCAGCGGCAGGAAGCCGGTCTCGAACGGGGCTATGTCGGG
>CAXTJY010000133.1:0-8791 GCA_964244395.1 uncultured Rhodovarius sp. | reverse complement strand
CGTGCTCTGCTGCAGCAACCCCGCGTGCTGCTGATGGACGAGCCCTTCGGCGCCCTGGACGCGCTGACGCGCGAGGAGATGAGCCTGGAGTTGCTGCGCATCTGGCGCGAGACCGGTGCCGCCGTGCTGTTCGTCACCCATAGCATTTCCGAAGCCGTTCTGCTCGCCGACCGCGTGGTGGTGATGAGCCCACGCCCCGGCCGGGTGGCCGACATCGTTGATATCCCCCTGCCCCGCCCGCGCGGCTTCGAGCAGGAGGGCGAGCCCGCCTTCCACGCCGCCGCCCAACGCATTCGCGCCACCATTTACCAGCGGCTGCCGCATGCTGCGTAGCGCGGGCCCGGGCCTCATCACCGTGCTGCTGTTCTTCGCCCTATGGGAGGGCGCCGTACGGTTCTTCGGTATCCGCGAATTCATCCTGCCGGCGCCCAGCGTCATCGCTACCGCCGCCTGGGGCATCGGCCCCACCCTGCTGCGGCACACGTTGACGACGCTCACCACCGTGCTCCTAGGCTTCGGGGCCTCGGTGCTGGTCTCGTTGCCCCTGGCTATGCTGATCGCCGCCTCGCCGGTCATCTCGGCCGCGATCTACCCGGTGCTGGTGATCACCCAATCCATCCCCAAGGTGGCGCTGGCGCCCATCCTCATTATCGCGCTCGGCGCCAATGAGGTGCCGCGCGTCATCGTCACCTTCCTGGTTGCCTTCTTCCCGCTGGTGGTGGCCGCCGTGGCCGGGCTGCTGGCCACGCCGCCGGAGTTGATCGAACTCGGCCGCGCCTGCCGTGCCGGGGTGGTGCAACAAATGCTCCGCATTCGCCTGCCCTTCGCCGTGCCCTTCGTCTTCGGCGGCCTGAAGGTGGCGGCGGCGCTCAGCGTGGTGGGCGCGGTGGTGGCTGAGTTCGTCGGTGCCGATGCCGGCCTCGGCTACCTCATCCAGACGTCCATGGCCTTCTTCCGCACCCCGCTCGCCTTTGCCGCCGTGGTGGCGCTGGCGCTGATGGGGATGGTGTTGTTCGTGCTGGTCGGGCTGCTGGAGCGGCTGCTTTTCCCGTGGTCATCCGGCGTAGCGCCCACCGGCGGCGCCTGACGGCCTTGCCGAAACGCTGACATCACGGGCTAACTTGCGGCTCGTCCACCGAGGAAAGATTGCGCATGGCCGCGACCAAAAAAGGCTTCCAGCTCATCCGAAACGGGCGCCTAGCCGACCCGTCGCTGCGGCGCGCGGTACCGGTCGATATCCTCATTGAGGACGGCGTGATCCGCGAAATGGGCGAGAGTCTGGCCGCTGCCGACAGCGCCGAAATCTTCGACGCCCAAGGCTTGATCATGCACCCCGGCCTGATCAACGCCCACACCCATGGCCATGGCGGCCTGGCCCGCGGCCAGGGCGACAAATGGACGCTGGAGATGCTGCTGGCCGCCGCCCCCTGGATTAGCGGCGGCCGCTCGTTGCAGGACAAGAAGCTGAGCACGCTGATCTGCGCCGCCGAGATGGTCGCCAAGGGCTGCACCGCCGCCTACGACCTGTTCTACGAATTCCCGGTGCCGAGCCGCGACGGGCTGGATGCGGTGGCCGAGGCCTACCACGAGATCGGTATGCGCGCCGTCATCGCGCCCATGGTGGCGGACCGCACCGTATACGAGGCCATCCCCGGCCTGATGGACAGCCTGCCCGAGCCCTTGCAGCTGGAGGTTGCCAAGCTGCGGCAGCGCCCGCCGGAGGAGACGCTGGCCGCCATCGGCCAGGTGCTGGATTCCTGGCAATGGGCCAAGCATGACATTCGCGCCGCCGTCGCCCCCACCATCCCACATCACTGCTCGGACGGGTTCATGTGCGGCTGCCGCGACCTCGCCCGCAAGCAGGGCCTGGGCATCCACAGCCATGTCGGTGAGAGCAAGGTGCAGGCGCTGGTCGGCATCAAGCGCTACGGCAAAACGCTTATCGCCCACATGGATTCCCTGGGCCTGATCGACGAGAATTTCACCGCCGCGCATGCGATTTGGCTGGACGATGACGACATCAAGATCGTGCGCGATCGCGGCGGTTCGCTGGCACACAACCCGGGCAGCAACATGCGCCTCGGCAACGGCATGTTCCGGCTCAAGCGGGCGCTGGAGCTGGGCGTGAATGTCGGCATCGGCACCGACGGCTTCAACTGCTCCGACAACGGCAACATGTACGAGGCGATGCGGGCGGCCTCGATGCTGAGCAAGGTTCAGACCCCCGATCCCACCCGCTGGGCGGGGGTAGAGGACATCTACCACGCCGCCACCGCGGGTTCCGCCAAGGCGCTGGGCTTCAAGGACATCGGCGCCCTGGCGCCCGGCATGAAGGCCGACATTGTCTTCCTCGACCTGACCGCCACGGTCTGGATCCCGCACAACTGGACGGTGAACCAGATCGTGCACTCCGAGGACAGCACCGGCGTGCGGCACACCATGATCGGCGGCGAATTCGTCTATTTCGACCGCAAACATACCCGGCTGGACCTGACCAAGCTGGCGCGCGACGCCGAGGCCGCGCGCGAACGGCTGGAAGAGGCCAATGCCGGCATGAAGGACCTGTATGAGCGGCTGATCCCCGTCGTCTCCAGCTTCTGCCCCGGCTTGGCCTCGCAGCCCTATCACCTCAACCGCTACATGTGCGACGCTGGATTGAACGGGATCTGAAACGCCATGCCTGAATTCGTCGACCTGTCGCGCGAGCTTTTCCACCGCACGCAAACCCACCCCAGCCACCCGCCAATGGTGATGACCGTGTGGAACGACCACAGCGAGCCCAAGCGCGCCGGCAACACCACCTTCAGCAGCAAGGCGCTTTTCCTGTCGATGAGCGACCATGCCGGCACCCATGTCGACGCCCCGGTGCATTTCGACCCGCGGCCGGGGGCGGCCAGCATCGACGAGGTGCCGCTGGCCAATTTCTACACGTCGGCGTTCTGCATCGACCTCAGCCACCTCCCCCTCAAGACGGCCGCCACGCTGGAAGAAACCAAGGCCGCCGTCGCCGCCTCCGGCCAGACGATCCGGAAGGGCGACACCATCCTGATCTGGATGGCGACCAACGAGCGCCTGCTGGGCAAGCCCGGCTACGCGCATGACTTCCCCGGCCTCTCGCTGCCCGCCATTCACTGGCTGGCGGATCAGGGCATCGGCATGTTCGGCGTCGAGGCGATCTCACCGGCTCCCCAGGGCGAACCCAACTTTCAGGCCCACATGGCCTGCGCCGAGCGCGGCATCACCCACATGGAATGCCTGGCCAATCTGGAGTCGTTGATCGGCCGCGGCCGCTTCACCTTCATCGGCTTCCCGCTGAAGATCCGGGGCGGCAGCGCCAGCCCGATCCGCGCCGTCGCCATGTTCCCGTGAACCACATCGTCTCACCGCCCGGTCGATTGCCGATCGAGGTGGTGTTCGATCTCGTCTGCCCCTGGTGCTATCTGGGCGTCGCCCGGCTGATGCGCATGCTGGACGCCCGCCGTGAAGTGCCGGTGGAAATCCACTGGCGGCCTTTCCTCCTGAACCCCGACATCGCGCCCGGCGGGGTGCCGCGGCAGGACTACCTGGTCCGCAAGTTCGGCGGCGAGGACCGCGCCCGGCGCCTGCACGGCACCATCGCCGATCTGGGCGCCACCGAGGGGCTGGGCTTTCGCTTCGACCTGATTCGCCGGGTGCCGCACACCCTAGATTCGCACCGGCTGATTCGCTGGGCCGCGTTGCGCGGCGGCGCCGATCGGCTGGTGATGGCGATCTTCGCCGCGCATTTCTGCGAGGGCCGCGACATCGCCAACCCCGACATGCTGGCGGCCGTGGCCGGTGCCGCGGGGATGGACCGGCTGGCGGCGCGCGGCTTCCTGGCGACCGGGCAGGAGGTCGAGGCGGTGCATGCCGAAAATCTGCGCGCCCACCGTCTGGGCATCAACGGCGTGCCCTGCTTCGTGGTCGCCGGCGCCAGCGCGATCGCGGGCGCGCAGGAGCCGGAAGTACTGGAGCGTCTGCTGGACGTCGCGCTCACCGGCTGACGAAACCCGCGCGGGGCAACCGCGTTCAGGCAGTGTCAACCCTTCGAGGAGAAACGCTGTGAACCTGCACCAAATCCGCAATGCCGCCCTGGCCGTCCTGGCTCTGGGCTCGCTCGCCGCCTGCGGCACCACCCCTGGCGAGCGCGGCCTGTCCGGCGGCCTGCTGGGTGCCGGTGGTGGCGCTGCCATCGGTGCCGCGACCGGCGGCAATCCGTTGACTGGCGCCGTTATCGGCGGTGTGGGCGGCGCTGCCGCGGGCGCCCTGACGGCGCCGCGGCGCTACTGAGAGGGGACCGCATGTTCAATTCCGTAGACGACGTCAGGCACGAGATCACCCGGCTTCGCGACCGTGTCGAGACCCTGGGCAGCCGCTTGCAGCCCAGGTTGAGCGCAGCGGCAGGCGATGCCGCTGACTTCGGGGATCAGGCGCAGCGCCGGTTTCGGCATGAAGCGGCGCGGGTTTCCAGCGCCGTGCAGGATCAGCCGCTGGTGGCTTTGGGTCTTGCCGTGGTCACGGGTTTCATTCTCGCCTCTCTCGTGAAGCGATGATGCAACCTTAGGGCGGCCTGGGGCATTCTACCCCCATGCAGATCAATATGAACGACCGTGCGGCCGCCTCCTCTGACCAGGGTGCGGCCGTTTCGGCTCGCCCACCGTCCTTTCAGGAGTTGCTGGTGCAGACGTTGCCCAGCCTGAGGCTCCGAGCCATGGCGCTGACCCGCAATCGCGCGGACGCCGACGATCTGGTGCAGTCCGCGGTGAGCAATGCGCTTGCCGGGCAAGGCTCTTTCCAGCCGGGGACGAATTTCAAAGCCTGGATGACCCGCATCCTGCGCAACCGTTTTTTCTCCAACATCCGTGCCCGGCGCGAGACTGTGGAGTTGGACGACGTACCCGGCTGGCGACTTGGTCGTTCCGGCGGCCAGGAGGAAGGGTTGGAGCTGCAGGAATTGCAGCGTGCGATGGCGCGCCTGCCGGCGCAGACGCGTTTGTTGCTGCTGATGATCTCCGTCGAGGGCGTTTCCTATGAGGATGCATCGGTGCAGCTTGGCCTGGCGGTCGGTACCCTGAAATGCCGGGTGTTCCGGGCGCGTCAGCAGCTTCGGGAGTGGATGATGGGTGAGGAGACGGCGCTTCCGGCACCGCGCGCCAAACGCCCGCGGACTGCCGTCGAGCTGCGTCCCGCGCACTAACCATCGATGGCCAAACTGCCGCCACCGGGGGGAAGAAGGGGACGCGCGTCGGGCGACGTTCCGGACAGCTTCGATCGTTGGCTCGATGAAGGCTTGCATAAGCTGTACGACGACGTGGTCAATGCGCCGCTGCCGGATGCCCTGCTGGCTTTGATCGAGGGCCATCGCGAGCAGCCGCATGACGGCTCGGTTGTCACGCCCGACAGCACGGGGCAGTCTGAGGGCTGACGCTCGGCGAGAGAGGAAGCCCCCCATGAAATTGTTGCGCTATGGCCCCGCGGGCCAGGAAAAGCCTGGCCTGCTGGATACCGCCGGAACCATTCGGGATCTGTCCGGCGTGGTGCCCGATATTGCGCGGGATGTGTTGTCGCCCGCCGGGCTGGCCAAGCTGGCGGCGCTCGATCCGACGACGCTGCCGGCGGTACCGGGCAGTCCGCGCATCGGGCCGCCGGTTTCGGGTTTCTCGCAGCTCGTTTGCATCGGCCTGAACTACGCTGACCACGCCGCAGAAACGGGTGCCGCCATCCCGAAGGAGCCCATCGTGTTCCTGAAGGCGAATGGCGCGCTGTGCGGGCCGAACGACGATATCATCATCCCGAAGAATTCGCAGAAATGCGATTGGGAAGTCGAGCTGTGCATCATCATCGGCACCAAAGCGACCTGCGTCAGCGAGGCGTCGGCGATGGACCATGTGGCCGGCTACGCCACCGGAAACGATGTGTCGGAGCGGGAGTGGCAGATCGAGCGCGGCGGCAGCTGGGATAAGGGCAAAGGCTTCGACACATCGGGCCCGGTCGGCCCCTGGCTTGTCACCAAGGATGAGATACCTGACCCGCAAGCGCTGGACATGTTCCTGGACGTGGACGGCGTGCGGCAGCAGACGGGCAGCACGCGCACGATGATCTTCGGCGTGAAGACCATCGTCAGCTACGTCAGCCACTTCATCACTCTGCATCCGGGCGATATCATCTTCACCGGCACGCCGCCGGGGGTGGGGCTGGGGAAGAAGCCCAGCCCGGTGTTCCTGAAGCCGGGCCAAAGCTTAAGGCTGGGCGTGCAAGGGTTGGGCGAGCAAAACACGAAGACGGTGGCCTTTGTCGGCTGACGACACCGGCGCTTCGCTCCATCCGGCTGGGCCTGTCCTTGTCATCATGGATTTCCCGGCGCGGGCGGACCGGGCGCCGGGATTGCGGGCGTTGGCCGAGAGCATTGCGACGGAGCCCGGCTTGGTCTGGAAGATCTGGACCGAGGACCGTGAAGGCGGCCGGGCCGGTGGGATCTATCTGTTCAGTTCACGCGCGGCGGCCGAGGCCTATCATGCCATGCATGCGGCGCGCCTGTCCGCCGTAGGCGTGGGCCCGGTGCGGGCGGAGTATCGCACGATCAATGAAACGCTCACGGTCCTGACGCGGGGACCGGTGTAGCGCCTTCCCGACCGCCCTGCTGGCGATGCCCGGCGGTACATCTGCCGCCAGCAATGAGTCCCGTAGCGCGCCGAGTTGACGTGCCATGTGCGACCCTCGTTTGAACCCGTGGCCGCGGCCCTTAGCCGACAATTCGCATCACTTCGTCCGGCGGCATCTTCGTCAACTGCGAATAATCCTCCATCAGCGTTCGCGTGATCTCGCCCGGCTTGAACGCCCGCTCCCCGATGCAGGCCACCGGCGTCACTTCCGCCGCCGTCCCGGCCAGAAACACCTCGCTCGCCCGGCTCAGTTCGTCCGCCGCGATCACCCGCTCCACCACCTGCATCTGCCGTTTCCTGGCCAACGCCATCACGCTGCGCCGGGTGATGCCGTCCAGGAAGCAGGTCGGCGTCGGCGTGTGGATCACGCCATCCTCCATCACGAAGAAGGCGTTGGCACCCGTGGCCTCGGCCAAGTCGCCCTTGTGATCCAGCATGAAGGCGTCGTCGAAGCCCGCATCCATCGCCGCGTGCTTGCTCATGGTGCCGATCATGTACAGACCGGCGGCCTTGCTGGCGGTCGGCGCGGTGTCGGGCGCGGGGCGGCGCCACTTCGCCATGTCCAGCCGGACCCCCTTCATCCGCTGCTCCACGCCGAAATAGGCGCCCCACTCCCAGGTCGCGATGGCGACGTGGATTTTCGTGGCCTTCGCGCCCACGCCCATCTCCTCCGGCCCGCGCCAGGCGATCGGCCGCACATACGCCTCGGTCAGCCCATTCGCGCGCACCACCGCGTCGCAGGCGGCATCGATCTCGTCGGCGCTGTAGGGTATTTCGAAGCCCAGGATGCGGCCGCTCTCGATCAGCCGCAGGGTGTGGTCGCGCAGCCGGAAGACGTTTCCGGAGTAACAACGTTCGCCTTCGAACACGGCACTGGCATAATGCAGCGCATGGGAGAGAACATGCAGCCGCGCTTCGCGCCAAGGCACCATATGGCCATCCAGCCAGATGAATCCGTCGCGGTCGTCGAAGGGGATCAGTGCCATGTCGTGTCTCCTGTTGATTGATTTGCGAAATTATCTTGCGCCCAGTGCTGTAGTTTTAGAACATCCCGCGGAGAAGCGTCAACGATGCTGACCAAACATTCCGGCATGGCAGCCATGCCGGCTCCTCCTCCGGGCGCCGGCAGCAGCCTCCTCTTCCTCCGCGAGTCGGAGCTGCGCCTGGCGCAGGACCTGTTATTCTTCGGCTATCGGGACTTCACCGCCGGGCCGGACAGATTGCTGGAGGAACTGGCCATGGGCCGGGCGCACCACCGGGTGCTGCACTTCGTGGGGCGGCGCCCCGGCATCACGGTGGGTGACCTGCTGAACATCCTGGGCATCACCAAGCAGTCGCTGGGCCGGGTGCTTCGCCCGATGATCGAAGACGACTACGTGACCCAGACGGCGGGCCGGCACGACAAGCGGCAGCGGCTGCTCAGCCTGACTGAGAAGGGTGCGGCGCTGGAGCGCAAGCTGTACGACTGCCAGCGCGAATGGGTGATGCGCGCCTATCGGGAGGCCGGGCCCGCCGCCGTCGAGGGCTTCCGCCGAGTGATGCGAGGCCTGATGGGCGACCAGGCACGGGCCGAGTTGGAAGTGCTGGAACGGGTGGCGCCATGACAGACCAGCCGCATCTGCTCGTCGTCGATGACGACACCCGCCTGCGCGGGCTGCTGCAGCGCTTCCTGACCGAGCAGGGGTTCCGGATCACCCCCGCCGCCGACGTGGCCGAGGCCCGGGCGGCGCTGAAGATCGTGGCCTTCGACCTGCTGGTGGTCGATGTGATGATGCCCGGCGAGACCGGGCTGGAGCTGGTGGACAGCCTGCGCCGGTCGGGCCGCGACGTGCCCGTCCTGATGTTGACCGCCCGAGGCGACCCCGACGACCGCGTCGCCGGCTTCGAACATGGCGCCGACGACTACCTGGCAAAGCCGTTCGATCCGCGCGAGCTGGCGCATCGCGTCCGCACCATCCTGCGCCGCGCCGCGCCGCCCCCCCTGCCCACCAAGCAGTCCGGGCCGGTGCAGCTCGGCGCCCGCTGGTTCGACGCCGACCGGGCCGAGCTGCGCGGCCCCGAAGGCACCACCCGGCTGACCGGTGGCGAGGCGGCGCTGCTGACCGCACTGG
>CAXTJY010000132.1:0-8856 GCA_964244395.1 uncultured Rhodovarius sp. | reverse complement strand
GATGGTCGTCGCTGCCGACGCCGGTGGTGCCGTAGCTCAGGCCGCCCGGCCGCGCCCGGCCTGCGGCGATCAACTCGGCCAGGCTGCGGACCGGGCTGTCGGTCCGCACGTAGAAGGCGTTTGCGTCCTCCACGATATTGGCCAGGAAAGTGAAGCCCAGCGGCAGGAAGCGGGCCGGGCGCTCCAGCGGAATGGCGTTCTGCGCCGGCAGGGTGGTCGCCAGCAGGGTGTAGCCGTCCGGCGCTGCGTTGTAGGCGTATTCCATGCCGATCTGCCCGGCCGCGCCCGAGCGGTTGGTCACCACGTGCCGCAAACCGGGAATTCGCGCGGCGACGAGTGGCATGATGATCCGCGCCATCACATCCACGCCGCCGCCGGCGGGGAAGGGCACGATGACGTCAATAGGCCGATCCAGCGGCCAGGCGGCCTGGGCACGGGCCAGATGAGGCAGAGCCAGCCCGGCAGCCAATGCGGCGCGGCGTGACGGCATCTCGAACCCTCCCTTTATTTTGAGGGAAAGTGGCGCCAGGCGGTCATCCGCGTCCAGCATTTACTTGCGATGCTCGCCACCGCGGGTGAGGATCGCCCTGGAGGAAAGTCCAATGTTCAAGACGTTGCTGCCCAGGCGGCTGCTGATGCTGGCTGCCGTGCCAGTCACCGCAACCGCCCAGCGAACCGGCGTGACCGACGCCGACTCTGGCGACAGTCCCGGCAACGGTCGCGGCGGCCGGGCCCGTCCCGTCCAACGGCAGCCGACGAGCGACAACGATCCGCGCGATCGCGCCGGCCAGGGCAGGCCGAACACCGGCACATCCGACAATGACCCGAACGACGGCGCCGGCCGCGGTCGGCCTCGCACCGGGCAGAGCGACAGCGATTCGCGCGACCGCGCCGGCTATGGCCGCCCCCGGACCGGGCAGAGCGACAGCGACTCGCGCGACGCGGCCGGCCGTGGCCGGCCCCGCACCGGCAACTCGGACAATGATCCGAAAGACGGCGCCGGCCGCGGCCGCCCCAGCACCGGCGTGACCGACAGTGACCCGCGTGATTCGCCGGGGCGGGGGGGCTACCGTTACCGCTGACGCGACGGGCGCCGGCGAGGCGATGGATCGGCGGCCGGCCAGACCAGATCCAGGCTAGGTCGTGGACGCCCGCTCATACTGCACCGGCCATTCGCCCGTCACACCCAGCGCCCGTGCCGCATGCAGCGGCCAGTGCGGCTCCGCCATCAGCTTGCGGCCCATGATGATCAGGTCCGCCCGGCCATTGGCCAGCACTTCCTCGGCCAGGTCGGGCGTGTTGATCATCCCCACCGCACCTGTGGCCATCCCGGTCGCCCGGCGGATCGCCTCGCTGAACGGCACCTGGTAGCCGGGGCCGGGGGTGATCTTTTGCCGCGGGTCCACGCCCCCGGTGGTGCAGTCCATCAGATCGACCTCACCGGTCGCCGCCAGCAGGCGGGTGATGGCGATGGCTTCCGCCAGGTCCAGCCCGCCCTCGACCCAATCCGTGCAGGACAGCCGCACGAACAGTGGCAGGTCGGCCGGCCATTCGCTGCGGACCGCCGCCACCATTTCGAGCAGAAAACGGGCGCGACCTGCCGTATCGCCGCCATAGCCATCGTTGCGCCGGTTGCTCAGCGGGCTGAGGAACTGGTGTAGCAGGTAGCCATGCCCGGCATGCAATTCGATGATCCGGTAACCTGCCTCGCGCGCCAATTTCGCGGAGAGCGCGAATTCGCCTGTTACCCGCTCGATGTCGTCCAGCCCCATCGCGCGCGGCAGGTTGTGCCCGGGGGCGAAGGGCAGGGCGCTCGGCCCGATCACCTCCCAGCCGCCATCGGCCACGCTCTGCGGCCCACTGCCTTCCCAGGGCCGCCGGATCGAGGCCTTGCGCCCGGCATGGGCGAGCTGCATCGCCGCCACCGCGCCCTGGCCTTCGATGAAGGCGGCGATCCGCGCCAGGCCGTCGCGCTGCGCCTGGTTCCACAGCCCCAGGCAATGGGCCGTGATGCGGCCCTCGGCCGAGACATGCGTGGCCTCAGTGCAGACGATGCCGGCGCCGCCGGCCGCGCGGGCGCCCAGGTGGACCAGGTGCCAGTCATTGGGCATGCCGTCGTCGCAGGAATATTCGCACAGCGGCGACAGCATGATGCGGTTGCGGGCGGTGACGCCGCGCAGCGTGAGCGGACGGAACAAATGCGGATTGCGCCCCGGCTGCTGGATGCGGCGGGAATCCTCGCCGGAGTTGGGATTGGCGGGGCTGCTCATCACGCCGCCCGGGCCGTCGCCAGCGCCGGGTAGTCGGTATAGCCCTCGGCGTCGCCGCCGTAGAAGCTGGTGGGCACAGTGGGGGCCAGGGCCGCATTCAGGCGCAGCCGCTCCACCAGGTCGGGGTTGGAGATATACGGCCGGCCGAACGCCACCAGATCGGCGCGGTCGTTCGCCACCGCCTCCATCGCCATCTCCCGCGTGTAGCCGTTGTTGACCATCCAGGCGCCGGGAAAGGCGCGCTTCAGGGCAGCGTAATCCAGCCCGCCCGCCTCCCGGTCGCCGCCGGTCGTGCCCTCGATCATATGGACATAGGCCAGGCCGCGCCGGGCCAATTGCTCGATAAAGTAGCGGAAGAGTGGCTGCGGATCGGAGTCCGCCGCGCCCTGCACCGGCGCCGGCGCCAGGCGGATGCCCAGCCGGCGGGCGGGATGCACCTTCAGGATCGCGTCCACCGCCTCCAGCCCGAACCGCCCCCGGTTCTCGATCGAGCCGCCATAGCGGTCGGTGCGCTGGTTCGCGCCATCCTTCAGGAACTGGTCGATGAGATAGCCATTGGCGCCATGCAGCTCGATGCCGTCGAAGCCGGCCTGCCCGGCCATACGGGCGGCGGCGGTGAAATCCTCCAGCACGCGGGGGATTTCATTCGCCTCCAGGGCGCGCGGCATCGATGTCTCGGCGGAGCCGCTCTCGATCGTGACCTTCGCCTTGGCCTGGATGGCCGATGGGGCGACGGGGGCAGCGCCATCCACCTGCAAACTGGTGTGGCTGAGCCGGCCGACGTGCCAGAGCTGGGCGAAGATGCGCCCGCGCGCCTCATGCACCGCCCGGGTCACCTCCTGCCACCCGGCAAGCTGCGCCGGCGTGTACATGCCGGGGGTCCAGGCATAGCCCTGGCCTTCGCGGCTGATCTGGGTCGCCTCGCTGATGATCAGCCCGGCGCTGGCCCGCTGGCGGTAGTATTCTGCGTTCATCGCCTGCGGTGCGTCGGTGCCACGAACGGCGCGCCTGCGGGTGAGCGGCGCCATGACGATGCGGTTGGGCAAGGTGAGGTCGCCCAGGGTAAAGGGCTGGAAAAGGGTGTCGGGCATGGAGGGCTCCATCGGTGTATGGGCGCCAGGCTGCAGCGCACCAATTGCAGCCGATGTCGGGTGGCATCCGATGCGTTGCAAGGCTGAACAGGGACGCGGCCGGTGGTGTCCCCCCGTCCTCGGTCATCCCCGATGCGCTGAGGCGCGCCGGCGCTTCGGCCGCGGCTGGGGCGGCCCCCACCCCTGCGCCCACGGGCTGAACGTCACCCACGATCGGCGTGCCGGGCCGTTCGCCGGGTTGCTGTTGCTGCGCCGAGCGATAGTCAGCCGGGGAGGCAACGGACCGCCGTAGTCTGCGCCGAACTGGTTGCAACCGTGCCGGGCGGACAGGGCGCCTGGGCCCGGTTGGCGGCGGGCAGGCCCTGGTCCCAACCCGGCACCGAATCGTCCCCGCCGCCCACGCTGCCCCCCGGGGCCGGGGTGCAACGCCCGCCGCGCCGCCCCGCCACCACGCGCTGCGGCATCCCCCCATTCGGGCACAGGAAACGCCGCGCCGCCTCCAGCGCCGTAGCCGAGAGCCGAAGCCGCTCCGCGCCGGCGGGCCGCGCTGCCCGCTGCGCCTCCGCCGGCGTCGCCACCATCAGGGCCAGGATCAGCGCGGTTGCGAGCGGAGCGCAGCCATGGTGCATTGCCCGCCCAAAGCAGGGGCGCTGGCGCATGAGCGAGACGGTCATTCTGGAGACGATGGAGAGCAAGCGATCCTACGGTTTCTGGGGCATACTGCTGGCCGTGCTCTGCCTGGGCCTGCCTTTCCTGGGGCGCCAGCGGGTGCGCGTGACCAACGAACGCATCGTTCTGGAACAGGGGTTCTGGAACAAGGTGCGCGACGATGTCGAGATCTTCCGCATCCGCGATGTGGTGGTGAAGCAGAACATCTGGAACCGCATCTTCGGCATCGGCGACATCGTCATCAAGTCCATGGAAGGCCGCAGCAGCGAGGAGACGCACGTCCTGCGCGGCGTGCCAGGGCCGGTGGCTGTGAGCGAGGCGATCCGCACGGCCTGGAACAGTTCTTCCCGGCCACGCGGGCCGACCACGGCCGTGGACTGATGCCACGCCATCCGGATGAAGCCGTGCGGCCGACCCGGGACGTGGACCCGATGGAGGGGCTGGAGCGGCTGCCGCGCGCCGACATTGCGGTTCTGGAAACCGCCCAGCCCAAGCTGATCGACGCTGCGGTGCGCGGCGCCGTGGTGCTGACCCGGCACGGCCGCGACGCGTTCGTGCTGCTGCCCGTGGACGAGTTCCAGAACCTGGCACGCGAGGCGATGGCGCGGCGGCTGGCGGGGCCACCCGTCATTGAGGGGTGACAGCCCAGTCCCATTCAGGGCAGATGGGCCATGGCTGACGATTCCGCCGCCCTGGATTCGGAGGAGGAGGCACCCCCCCGCCGCCTCTCCGCCATCCTGTCGCGCCTGCGGATCGCCGGCTTCAAAAGTTTTTGCGAACCCACCTCGGTGGAGATCCGGCCGGGCCTGACCGGCATCGTCGGCCCGAACGGCTGCGGCAAGTCCAATGTGGTCGAGGCGCTGCGCTGGGCGATGGGAGAGAGCAGCGCACGCTCCCTGCGCGGCGGCGAGATGGATGACGTCATCTTCGCCGGCACCGCCACCCGCCCCAGCCGCAACCTGGCCGAGGTGACCCTTTTCCTGGAGGAGGCCGCCGGGGTGGCGCCGCCGCCGCTGGAGCGCGAGGCGGAGCTGGAGGTCAGCCGCCGCATCACCCGCGGCGAGGGTTCGGGCTACCGCATCAACGGCCGGGAGACCCGTCAGCGTGACGTCCAGACGCTGTTCGCCGACCTGGCTTCGGGGCCACGCGCCTCGGGCATGGTCAGCCAGGGACGGGTGGCGCAGCTCATCTCGGCCAGGCCGGAGGAGCGGCGGGCGGTACTAGAGGAGGCGGCAGGCATCAGCGGCCTGCGCGCCCGGCGGCACGAAGCCGAACTGAAGCTGCGCCAGGCCGAGAACAACCTGGCGCGGGCGGAAGACCTGACGGGGCAGTTGGAAGGTACGCGCGAATCGTTGGGCCGGCAGGCGAAGCAGGCGGCGCGTTACCGCAACCTCTCAGGCCTCGTGCGCGAGGCGGAAGCCGCGATGTTCGCCTTGCTGGTGGCGCGGACCGACCTGGCGCTGATCGCGGCGGATGCGGGTCTGGAGGCCGCCCGGGCGCGGACCCGAAGCGCCGAAGCGGCGGCCGAGGCGGCCACGCTGGCCGCGTACGCCGCCGAACAGGCGTTGCGGGCGCCGCGCGAAGCGGAGGCGGCCGACCGCACCGCTTTGGAACGCCGCCGGCTGGAGGCGGAGGGTGTGGAGGCCGCGCTGGCCCGCGCCGTGGCGGCGCTGGAGGCCGCGCAAGGCATGGCGGCGCAGATTGAAGCAGACCTGTCGCATGCCCGGGGCATGGCGGCGGACGCGACGGCGGCCGAGGCGCGGGCGGGGCGCGAGGAGGCGAGTCTGGCGGCCGCCGCTGCTGCCCTCCCCGAGCGGATCGAGGCGGTGGCGGAAGCGGTCGCGCTGGCCGAGGATGGCGCCGGCATCGCCGAACGCGCCGCCAACACGGCCACCGACGCGGCGGCGGAGGCGGCAGCACAGGCCAACCAAATAGCGGCGGAGCTGGCTTTCGCCGAACAGCGCGCCCGCCGCCTGGCCGAGCAGCATGCGCGGCTGGAGGCGGAACATGCCGCTGCCCTGGCCAGCAGTGTTCCGCCGGAGGCGTTGTCCACGGCCGAGTCGGCGCGGGAGCGTGCCGAAACCCAGGCGGCCGCCGCGCGTGAGGCGCTGGAGGCCGCGGAGGGGCAGCGCTCCGCAGCCGTCGCGCGGGCAGCCGAGGCCGCGCGCGTGGCGCAGGATAGCGAGGCGTCGCAGGCCCGTGTCCACCGCGACGTGGAAGCGGCGGAGGCGCGGGCCCGCCGCGCCGCCGAGCAGGGGGCGGCGGTTGGGGCCCAGCATGCGGCGGCGGAGGCGCAGCGCCTGGCGCCGGATTCCGTGGCGGCGGCGGAGGCCGCGGCGCAGGCCGCCGATGCGGCTTCGCGCGATGCCGTGGCCGGGCTGAACGAGGCCGCCGTGGCGCGGGCGGAGCGGAGCGAGGCACTGGCAAAGGCCCGCGCCGCGGCCAACGCCGCAGAGGCCGCCGCGAGCAAGCTGGGTGCTGAGATCGAGGGGTTGTCGGCTACGCTGCGGAGCGCGGGCTCGGGGCAGGGCGAGCCCATCCTGGACGCGATCACGGTGCCGGAGGGGCTGGAGGCTGCGCTGGCCGCGGCGTTGGGCGACGCGCTGGAATCGGCCGTGGACCCGGCCGCACCGCGGCATTGGCGCGCCCTGCCACCGCTGGCCGCCCCGGTGCCCCTGCCCGCGGGGGCCTTGCCGTTGGGAGGACTGGTGGAAGCGCCGGTGGAATTGGCCCGCGCCCTGTCGCAGATCGGCCTCATCGAGGGCGATGGCGCCGCCCTGCAGCCCATGCTGGCCGCCGGGCAGGCGCTGGTGGATCGCACCGGGCGGCTCTGGCGGTGGGACGGCCACACCGTGGCCGGCGGCGGCAATGCGGGGGCAGCGCGGCTGCAGCAACTCGCGCGGCTGCGCCAGGCGGAGGCGCGGCTGGCCGGGGCACGGGCGGCGGCAGGCGAGGCGCTGGCCGCGCGTGACGACGCGTTGGCGGCCGAGACCGAGGCCGCCGAAGCCGAGACCCGGGCACGCGCGGCGCGAGATTTGGCCGAAGCCACCGCCCGCGACAGCCGGCGCCGCGCCGGCGAAATGGCCGCCACCGCCGCCGCCGTCGAAAGCCGCCTGGCCGTGCTGACGCCGCAGCTGGCCCGGTTGGAGACGGAGCGGCGGGAGGCGTCGGCGGCGCTGGACGCGGCCCGCCTGGCGCTGGCCGCCCTGCCGGATGCCGCGGCGCTGCGCCACCTGCAGGCCGAGACTGCGGCCGCTGCTCGCGCCGCGCAGACCGCCGAATCGACGGCGCGCGAGGCCCGGAGAGCGGTGGAAGCGGCGCTCGACCAGACGCGCGCGCAGGAATCGGCCCTGGCCGCGAAAGCCGCCTCCGCCGATGCGCGGCTCGCTGGCCTGGCACCGCAGCGCGACCGGCTGGCCACCGAACTGCACGAGGCTCAGGCATCGCTGGCCGCCTCACGCGCGGCCCGCGCCGCCCTGCCTGATCTGGCGGCCGCACGCGACGGGGTTGAAAAGGCGCGCCGCGCATTGAGCGAGGCGCGCGGCGTGGAGAATGAGGCTCGCGCCGAGCGCGCCGCCCTGCTGGCCGAGGGCCACCGCCTGACTCAGCGCCGCGCGGTCCTGACCGAGGAACGGGCGGGCTGGGCCGCGCGCCGTGAGGATGCCGTGGCACGGCTGGCCGGCCTGGAGGCCCGAGCCGCCGCCGCTGCTGCCGAGGTTACCCGCCTGGCTGAGGCGCCGGACCAGGCCGAGGCGCGCCGTGCAGCCGCCGTGCGACTGCTGACGGAGGCGGAAGCCACGCACGCCGCCGCACAGGCCGCGTGGCAGGCCGCCGAGACCAGCCTGCGCGCGGCGATGGACGCCCGGCGCGATTCGGATGGTGCGTTCGGCGCAGCGCGCGAGGCGCAGCTTCGTGGCCAGGCGGCGCTGGAAGCGGCGCAAACCGCCGCCGCCGCCCTGGCCGCGCGCATCGCCGAGCGCCTGGGCGAGGGCGCCGCCCTCCCCGAACCCGTCGAACCGCCTGGCGAGGCGGCTGAGGAGCGCGCCCGCCGCAAGCTGGAACGCCTGACGCGGGAGCGGGAGGAGATGGGCCCGGTCAATCTGCGCGCGGAGATCGAGCTGGCCGAGATCGAGGCCCGGCTAACGGACCACGCGCGCGAGAAGGATGAGATCGCCCAGGCGGTCGCCAAGCTGCGCGGCACCATTGGCCACCTGAACCGCGACGCACGGGCCCGGCTGCGCGAGGTGTTCGACCGGGTGGATGGTGAGTTCCGCGGGCTGTTCGCCAAGCTGTTCGGCGGCGGGCGGGCGCATATCGCGTTGGTCGGCAGCGACGACCCCTTGGAGGCCGGGCTGGAGATCTTTGCCGAGCCGCCGGGCAAGAAGCTGGCGGCGCTGAGCCTGCTGTCGGGCGGTGAGCAGGCGCTGACCGCGCTCTCCCTCATCTTTGCAGTCTTCCGCTGCCAGCCCGCCCCGGTCTGCGTGCTGGACGAGGTGGACGCGCCGCTGGACGACGCCAATGTGGAGCGGTTGTGCGACCTGCTGGACGTGATGGCGAAGGACGGCAACACCCGCTTCCTGATCATTACCCACCACGCGCTGACCATGGCGCGGATGGACCGGCTGTATGGGGTGACGATGCAGGAGCGCGGGGTATCGCGGCTCCTGAGCGTCGATTTGGGGCAGGCGGTGGCGCTGGTGGAGGAGGCCGGCTGAATCCATGCGAGGGCGCGGACGGAACCGACGCGGCAGTGGTCCAAGCATGAATAGGTCCCCTGACGACCGCTCCAACCTCGGACACCGCGACGCCTATGGCTTGGCGCAACA
>CAXTJY010000131.1:5531-8902 GCA_964244395.1 uncultured Rhodovarius sp. | reverse complement strand
GATCTTCGAGGAGTTCAAGGGCACCGGCAACAGCGAGATCATCCTGGACCGCAAGCTGTCGGACAAGCGGGTGTTCCCGGCCATCGACATCACCAAATCGGGCACCCGCAAGGAAGAGCTGCTGGTGGAGCGGGGTACGTTGTCGAAGATGTGGGTGTTGCGCCGTATCCTCAGCCCGATGGGGACGCAGGATTCGATGGAATTCCTGCTCGACAAGCTGAAATACAGCAAGACGAACAACGATTTCTTCGATGCGATGAACACCTGAGGTATCGCACGACAGGGTTATCCACGGATCATGTGAACCGCTCTTGGTTACCCGCGCCGCACCGCCGCGGCCACCCGTTCCACATCCGCCTCATCCAGATACGGGTGCATCGGCAGGCTCATCACCTGGTGGCATAGTGTCTCGCTCACCGGCAGGGGGGGCGCCTGGCCTATGCCTGCCGCATGGGCCGCGGCGTAGGCCGGCTGGTGGTGCAGCGGCTTGGGGTAATACACCCCGAACGGGATGCCCTCGGCCTTCAGTGCCTCCTGCATTCGCGCCCGCGCCGCGCCATCCTCCAGCTTGATGGTGTAGAGGCCCCAGGCGTGGCCGGGCACGATCTCGGGCTTCGCCATGCTGGGCGGCAGGTGCGCGTCGTACCAGCCCGCCACCCGCACCCGCGCCGCCAGCTCATCCTCCAGCAGTTCCATCTTGCACAGCAGGATGGCGGCCTGGATCGTATCCAGGCGGCCGTTCATGCCGGTGCGCAGCACCTCATAGCGGCCGCCGCCCTCGCCATGCGTGCGCAGGCTGCGGTATAGCTCGGCACGCCCGGCATCCTGCGTCAGCAGCGCGCCACCGTCGCCGTAGCAGCCCAGGGTTTTCGTCGGATAGAAGCTCAGCGCCGTGGCCATCCCGAAGCAGCCGAGGCGACGGCCGCCGATGTCGCCGCCAAAGGCCTGCGCCGCATCATCCAGCGCGAACATGTCGTTCCGGGCACAGATCGCTTCGATCGCCGCCCAATCGGCCGGGCGGCAGAACAGATCGACGCCCACCACCGCGCGCGGTCGCAGCCGGCCCTCGGCCTCGACCAGCGC
The DNA here is from genome assembly GCA_964244395.1 of uncultured Rhodovarius sp. Taxonomy (GTDB): domain Bacteria; phylum Pseudomonadota; class Alphaproteobacteria; order Acetobacterales; family Acetobacteraceae; genus Rhodovarius. Next base: position 7,819 of record CAXTJY010000131.1, on the reverse strand, counting down.
GATGCGGCGCTCCAGGTCGTTCAGGTCCATGTTGAAGGTGATGGGGTCCACGTCGCAGAAGATCGGCGTGGCGCCCAGCACCAGCGGCACCTCGGCGGTGGCAGTGTAGGTGAAGGCAGGCAGGAACACCGCGTCGCCGCGGCCGATGCCCTCAGCCATCATCGCGATCTGCAAGGCATCGGTGCCGGAACTTACACCCACCGCATGGGCGCAGCCGGCAAACGCCGCCAGCCGCCCTTCCAGCTCCGTCACCTCCGGCCCGTTGATGAAGCGGCCGGAGGACAGCACCGCGGCGATGCGGGCATCGAGCTTGTCGCGGATCAGCGCCTGCTGGGCGGCCATGTCGAAGAGGGCGATGGGGCGGGTCATGGCCCAGGGAGGTGCCCTGACCCCGCCCTGCCGATCAACCCCCCGGACGGTGCCGGTTTGTATCGGCGTGTGACATGAGAGATGTCGCGGCGCGGGTGGCGGCGGTGGAGCCGTCCTGATGGTCGAACTCCGGCACCAGCCGCCCCAGCTGCGCCAGCGCCAGCTTGGCGTGGCCAGCCTGCGCCAGCGCCGCCATCTCATCCATCGCGCGCCCCACCAGCGTGGCGTCGCCAGTGCGCGGCGTGGCCATCAGCAAACCGGGCCAGGGGGTGGCGCGCGGCGGCTCCTGGCCGTGGAACAGCTCCTCATACAATTTTTCGCCGGGGCGCAGGCCGGTGAAACGGATTTCCACATCCTCATCCGGCCGCAGCCCGGCCAGACGAATCATCCGCCGCGCCAGATCGACGATTTTGACAGGCGCCCCCATGTCGAGCACGAAGATGCCGCCCTCGGCCAGCTCGGCCGAGCTGTCGCCGGTGCCGACCACCGCGGCCTGCAGCACCAGACCTACCGCCTCGCGCACCGTCATGAAATAGCGCCGCATGTCGGGATGGGTGACGGTCAGCGGCCCACCACGCTCCAGCTGACGGCGAAACAGCGGCACCACCGAGCCGGTTGAGCCCAGCACGTTGCCGAAGCGCACGGTGATGCAGCGCATGCCGCCATCGCGCCGGGCATCCAGGTCCAGCGCCTGGCAGTACATCTCGGCCAGGCGCTTGCTGGCGCCCATCACGCTGGTCGGGTTCACCGCCTTGTCGGTGCTGATGAACACCATCGCCTGGCAGCCCACCTGGCGAGCAGCGTCGGCGACTATTCTTGTGCCCTGGGCGTTGGTCAGCACGCCCTCCAGCGGGTCGGCCTCCACCATCGGCACGTGCTTCAGCGCCGCGGCGTGGAACACCAGCTCGGGGCGGATATCGTCCATCAGGCGGCGGATGCGCGCGCCGTCCCGCACATCGGCCAGCACGGCGCGGCGGCGCAGTTCGGGGTGGCGCTCGCGCAGCTCCAGGTCGATCTCGTACAGCACGTATTCGCCGTGATCGAGCAGCGTGAGGCTGGACGGCCCCAACGCCGCCACCTGCCGCGCCAGCTCGCCGCCGATGGTGCCGCCCGCCCCGGTTACCAAAACGCGGCGGCCCTGCACCAGCCGGGCCATGCCTTCGCGGTCCAGCGGCAACTGGGCGCGGTCCAGCAACTCCTCGATGGCGACGGGGCGCAGCTCGACGCGCGGCGCCTCCTCCGGCCGGTTGGCGGCGCCCAGCAAGGTGGGCTGCGGCGCGCGCTTAACGGGGATGCCGTGGCGGTCGGCCGCGTCCAGCAGCGCTTCCAGCGCGGGCCCCTGCACTTCCGCGCCCGCCAGCACCAGCAAGGTGGGCAGCCCGCCCTGGGCGCGCAGCCGCTCGAGCACCGCATGCGCCTCTTCCACCGTGCCCAGGATGGCGTGGCCCTGGATGCGGCGGCCTGCCTGGCCCAGCCGTGGCGTCAAAATGCCCAGCACGCGGTAATGCGCACGACGCTCGCGCTCCGCGGCGCGGATGAACAGGTCGGCGGCATCGGCGGCGCCGGCGACCAACACCTCGGTGCCGCCCGGCGTCTGACCACGGCGCTGCGCGAGCAGCCGGCCCGCCGCCCGCCCGCTGCCCAATGCCAGCAGCAAGGCCAGCGCATGCAGCGCGATGAACCCGGGATGCGGTGGCAGCCAGGCGCTCACCAGGCGCAGCAGGGCGGTGAAGCCCACCGCCGCCACGGCGCAGGCGGCGGCCACCGCCAGGCCGTCCTGCAGGCCGGCAAAGCGCCAATACTGTCGCGGCAGGCCGAAGGGCCAGCCGGCGAGCAGAACGGTGCCAGCGGCCAGCGGCAGGGCGAGCGCCCACCACCATGGCGGGGCCGTCGCAGCCGGGGCTGCCAGCCACACCGCC
>CAXTJY010000131.1:3419-5521 GCA_964244395.1 uncultured Rhodovarius sp. | reverse complement strand
CACCGCCAGCCAAAGCCCCAGCATCGCCAGCGCGGCGTCGAGCGCGCAGTTCAGCAAAATTCGGCGCGGGGCGCGGGGGAGCATCAGGGTGCTATAAGGCCGCGCCGTCCGGCCTGCCAAGCAGCCCGCGATACAGCGCCACCAGTGCCGCCGCCTGCCCGGCCCAGCCATAGCGGCCCAGCGCGGCGGCGCGGCCGGCCGCGCCGAGCCGGGCGCGCAAGGCTGGGTCGCCCAGGGCCGCGACCGCGGCGGCGATTGCCACGGGGTCCGTCACATCGACCAGCAGGCCGCAATCCGACTCGCGGACCATCGCCGCAACCTCGGTGGCGAAGGCGGGCGCTATGACCGGCAGGCCGGCCAGCATGCCATCGGCCAGCTTGTGCGGCAGTGCCAGCCGGTGGTTTTCCTCACCGGGCTGGAACAGCACCAGATTGACGTCGCAGGCCGCCGCCACCGCCGCCATCTCCGCCGGCGGCAGCCAGCCGAGGCAGCGGATGCGGAGCGTGAGGCCGAGCCGCTCAGTCTCGGTGTGGAAGTCCGCCTCGCTGCCGTCAGTGAAGCGGCCGGCGAGGGTGAGAGACGCGTCACCCAGCGCCAGCGCCGCCAGCAGCTGCGGCCAGCCACGTGCCCGGGACATCGCGCCCAGATGCAGCAGCGTGACCGGCCCGGCGCGATGCACGCGGGGCGCCACCAGCGGCGCCTCGGCGTAGTTCCGCACCGTTACGCAGTCAGGGCGGTAATCCTGTGCCAGCCCGTCCTTGGCGACGATCACCGCATCAGCCCGGCGCGCCATGGCCCGGCATATTGTGCGCAGCCCCAGCCGCGCCACGGCGCGCAACGGCGCGGGCAGCCTGCGATCCAGTCGGCTGGGATAGTGCTCGTGCACATCGAGGACCACGCAGGGGCGGACGTACCGCGCATCGCGGGTCCCGTCCGCACGCTCCGTGACGCCCGTCGCCCCGCGCTCCCCGGCGTTCGATCCAGCGCTCTGCAGCACCCGCCCTCCCCGCGCCATCAGCGCCGCCAGCCAGGCATCCGGTTCATGCGCGTGGATGACCCCCGCGCCCATGAGCCGCGCCAGCCCGGCCAGGCGCGGGATGTTCCGCACACGCCCCCACCAGCCCGGCCGACGGGCGTAGGTGCCGATCAGTACGCCATCGACCACCTCCGACACCCCCGGTCCTCCGGGGCAGAGATGCATTACCCGCCACCCCGCCGCCGCCAACGCCGCGCCCTCCTTGCGGACGATGCGCACGTCGTCCGGGGGGTGTGCGGCCGACAGCATCAACACATCAACCCGCAATGCCCACCGCCTCCACCAGCTCGCAAAAATCGCTCGCCTGCAAGCGCCGGTCCCAGCGTCGTACCGCCTGGGCGCGGGCCACCAGCCCCATGGCCGTGCGTCGCGCCGGCTCCCTCGCCAGCTCACGCAAGGCAGCCGCCAGCGCCGGGGCATCGCCGGGCGGCACGGCAATGCCGCACGGCCCTTCCGCCACCCCGCGCGCCGCCTGGCCCGGCACGTTGGTCACCACCGGCAGGCCGGCGGCCCAGAAATCCATCAGCTTGTTCGGCGCCGTGAGTTCGGCGAATTCCGGCACCGGCGCCAGCAGGAACAGGCCGATCTGGCAGCCGGCCAGCAACGCTGCCAGTTCGCGCTTGGGCATCGCCGGCAGGAAGGTCACGTTCGTCAGCCCCTCGGCGGCGGCACGGGCCCGCAGTCGCGGCTTCTCCGCGCCCTCGCCGACCAGGACGATGCGCAGCGGAGCCCCGCGCAGCAGCGCCGCCGCGTCCAGTGCCGCATCCAGCCCGTTCGCCCGGCCATGCGCGCCGGCATAGACGGCCAGCACCTCGTCGCTGCCGGCTTGCGGGCGGGCCGGTCGCACCTGCGGGCCGAACAGGTCGAGGTCGGCGCCGTTCGGGATCACCGCCACGCGCCTGGCGCCGCGGGCGCGGGCTATCTCCGCCATGCCCTCGCTGAGCGCGACGACGGCGGCCGCCCGCCGGCAGGCGGCGTTGGCCAGCGCGTCCATCGCCGCCAGCACGGGCCCCGGCACGCCCCCCATGGCGCGTGGCAGTTCCGGCCAGGGGTCGCGCATCTCAAA
>CAXTJY010000131.1:0-3409 GCA_964244395.1 uncultured Rhodovarius sp. | reverse complement strand
AAGGTGCCCGGCCGGCCAGCGCCGGCAACGCCACGGTCAGCGGCGTGGAGGACGCGATGACAACATCCCATGCCTCGGCCCGCGCGAGCGTGGTGGCCCGCACGGCGAAGTGCAGGAACGCCAGTGCCCGCGCCGCCAACCCCATGGCGCTGTCATATCGCACCGCGAACTGCACCACCCGGAAGCCGTTCACCATGCCGTCCCGCCGGCCCCGGCGGAACGGCCCCGCCACCCCTGCATCCGCCCCGGCATAGCACCCGCAGGCCAGCGTCACCCGGTGCCCGCGCTGCGTCAGGGCCCGCGCCATGGCGTGGCTGCGCGTCGCCGTGCTGCCGGCGGGCGTGGAGAAATGCTGGTGGAGATAAAGGATTTTCAGGACGGCTGGGGGAAGGGCCGCGTCACCGGCGGGCGTTCAGGCCACGCAGCATGCGCGGATGACACCAATGACCCGGGCTTGGTCCAGCGGCGACAGATTGCTGCCGGAGGGCAAACACAACCCTTCCTCGAAGAGCTGCGCCGCCACCGCGCCCCCCGCCCGGGGCGCGTCGCGAAAGGCCGGCTGCAGATGCAGCGGCTTCCACACCGGCCGGCTTTCGATGTCATGCGCCGCCAGCGCCCGGCGCAGCGTCTCCCGATCCGTCCGTGCCTCGCCCGGCGCCAGGCGAATGACGGTCAGCCAGCGGTTCGACCGGCTGCCCGGTGCCTCGTCGATGAAGCCGAGCCCCGGTAGGTCGCCCAGCGCATCGCGGTAGCGGGCGTGCACCAGCCGGCGCGCCGCCACCCGCTGCTCCAGCGCCGCGATCTGCGGGATGCCCACCGCCGCCAGCACCGAGGAAAGGCCGTAGGAGAAGCCGGTGGTCTCATGCTGGTAATGCGCCGCGCCTTCCTTCGCCTGGCTGGCCAGGGCGCGCGCCCTGGCGATCAGCCCGGCATCCTCGCTGGCCAACGCGCCGCCGGCGCCGGCGGTGATGATCTTGTTGCCGTTGAAGCTGAGCGCCACCAGCTTCGCGCCCATGCCGGCATGTCGGCCGTGCAGGGTCGCGCCCAGGCTCTCGGCGCTGTCGCTCAGCACCGGCACGCCCCAGGCCTCGCAAGCCTCGACGATGGCGGGCATGTCGGCCGGCTGGCCGTAGAGATCGACCGGCACCACAACCCGCGGCAGACGACCGCGCCGCGCCGCCGCCGCCAATTCGGTGCGCAACAGCGCCAAGTCCATGGTCCAATAGTCCGGGGTCACGTCGATGAAACGCGGCACCGCGCCCATCTGCACCGCGGGCGCCACGGAGGCGATGAAGGTCAGGCTGCTGGTCCAGACCTCGTCGCCAGGCTGGACACCCAGCAGGCGAAAGCCGAGATGCAAGGCGGCGGTGCCGGACGCCACGGCCAGCACATGCGGGAAGCCGGTGGCCTGCGATATCGCCTGCTCGAAGGCGACCGGCACCGGTCCGGCGGGCGCTACCCAGCCGGAGTCGAGGGTGGCGCAGACCGAGTTCTTTTCATTTCCTGCCAGGTGCGGTGGTGAGAGCAAGATGCGCCCCGTGCCCAGCTCCGCCACCGGGGCCGGCATGGAGGCAGGGCGACGAAATGCAACGGGGAATTGCACCACGGTCGACGCTCTCGCCTCAGCCTTCTGCTGGAACGCCATAGCCTGCCTCCGAATACAACCGCAGGTTACCCATGAATGTGATTACGCTGGCAAGATGAATTGCGCGTGAAAAGTGCAAAACTTCTGTATGTCAGCGCCGCTCCCCGGGCCAGCTGATCCGCGGTTCGCTGCGCGCCGCCCCGCCCCGATCCGAAGGCCTCGCAGGCAGTTCCAATTCGTCCACCACCACGCGGCGCGGCGCATCCGCCAGCCGCGCGGAGAGGCCACGAAGCTCGGCGTGCATCTCGTCCAGCTGTGCTTCCACCGCCTCCAGTCGCGATTTCACGCCAAAGACCGAGAATGGCATCGCCAGGAAGGCAAGCGCGAACAACAGAATGACCAGCAACGTAGCCAGCCCGGTCCAGGCCGGCATTCCGGGGATGGTCAGCGCGGTGGTGATGCCGTCCAGGTTCATCCGCCGGTCACGCTCATATGCCGGGCCGAGGCGGCGGGGCGGGCCCGTTCGATGACGAAGTCGTGCCCCTTCGGCTTGCGCGAGATCGCCTCGCGGATGGCATCTTTCAGCGGCTCGTCGCGCAGCCCGGCGCGGAGCGGCGCCCGCAGATCGGCCGCGTCCTCCTGCCCCAGGCACATATACAGCGTGCCGGTGCAGGTCAGCCGGACGCGATTGCAGCTTTCGCAGAAATTGTGGCTGAGCGGGGTAATGAAGCCGATGCGCGTGCCGGTCTCCGCCACGTCGAAATACCGGGCGGGGCCGCCTGTGGCGTAGCCGCTCTCGGTCAGCGTCCAGTGCAGCCGCAGCCGGGCGCGCACCACGTCGAGCGAGAGGTATCGCTCGGTGCGGTCCTCGGCGATCTCGCCCATCGGCATGGTCTCGATCAGGCAGAGATCGAAGCCATGTCTGCCACACCATTCCAACATGGCGTCGAACTCATGCTCGTTGAGGCCACGCAGCGCCACTGCGTTGATCTTGACGTGCAGCCCGGCATCGCGCGCGGCGAAAATCCCGGCCTTCACCTTCTCCACATCGCCCCAGCGGGTGGCGGCGCGGAAGGCCTCGGGGTCCAGCGTGTCCAGGCTGACATTGACGCGCCGCACGCCAGCCCGGGCCAGCCCCCCGGCATGCTTGGCCAGCTGGGTGCCATTGGTGGTGAGCGTCAGCTCATCCAGCCCTTCCGGGCCGACGCGACGGCCCAGCGCATCCACCAGCCGCATCACATCTCGCCGCACCAGCGGCTCGCCACCGGTCAGCCGGATCTTTCGCACGCCCATCTCGATGAAAGCGCCGCACAGCCGTTCCAGTTCCTCCAGGCTCAGAACGTCGCGCTTCGGCAGGAAAGTCATGTCCTCCGCCATGCAATAGACGCAGCGCAGGTCGCAGCGATCGGTCACCGAAACGCGCAGATAGCTGATGTGGCGGCCGAACGGGTCGATCATGGCGCTGATTTGGGGCTGAGGGGGCATTGGGCGCAAGTGCCGCGCCCCGCTCAACCGAACAACGCGATCGCCCCCGAGCCCAGCAACACCGCCATCGCGAAGGGTCGGTACAGCCGTACCGGCACGACATGGAAGGCCCGCACGCCCACCGGCACGCTCAGCAGCATCACCGGCAGCACCACCGCCAGCCGGGCCAGAGTGCGCACGGTGATCAGCCCGGCCAGGAACGGCCCGATCACCGACGCCATCGCGATGATGGCGAAGAACATGATCAGGTTGGCACGGTGCCGCCGCGCCTCCTCGGTGCCCGACAGCAGATAGAGGATAACGGGCGGCCCCGACATGCCGGTGGCGCCCTTCAGCAGC
>CAXTJY010000130.1:2984-8912 GCA_964244395.1 uncultured Rhodovarius sp. | reverse complement strand
CATGTCGATCCGCGGCGTAGAGCCCAGCCTGTCGCCCAGCATGGACATCCAGGTGAGCAGCAATTTCGAGCGGCTGCTGTTCGAGCTGCTGGGGCGCGACGCAGCGGGGTGCGCGGCGCAGATGGTGCGGTTCCGGACCGAGGGGCGGATGCCGGTGCCGGATGCGGCGTGGCGGGCGGCGACGGCGCGGTTCCAGGGGTTCTCGCTGGATGACGAGGGCACGCTGGAGGAAATGCGGCGGCTGAAGCGGGAGAGCGGCTATGTGGCCGACCCGCATACGGCGGTGGGGACGGCGGCGGCGCGGGCGCATCCGGGCGAGCGAAGCGTGCCGATGGTGGTGGCGGCGACGGCGCATCCGGCGAAGTTCCCGGATGCGGTGCGGGCGGCGCTGGGCGAGGCGCCGGCCCTGCCGCCGCATCTGGCGGATTTGTACGAGCGGGAAGAGCGGTATTCGGTGCTGCCGAATGAGCTTGGGGGGATCGAGGCGTTCGTGCGGGGGCATGCGCGGCGGAATGCTTGACGGCCACGTATCTTAAGGGATACAGAATGAAGTCCGGCTTTCCCTCGAATTTGTCAGATGGCGAGACGATTTGCGGGATGGTGTCGCGAAGGCCCGCATCGCGAAGCGTCTCGAACGGCTGGGGCGCGGGTCGCTGGGCGACGTGAAGTCGGTGGGGCATGGCGTCTCTGAAATGAGGATCGATCATGGTCCAGGATATCGGCTTTACTTCGTGCAGCATGGCGAGGTTCTCGTGGTTCTGCTTGCGGCAGCACGAAGGACAGCCAGCAAGGTGACATCGCCCAGGCTCACAAGCTTGCGGCAACATGGAGTTGATGATCGATGCCGCTGGAAACGGTGCCATTCGACGCTGCGGCGTTTCTGGACAGCCACGAAGGGCAGGTCGAATACCTGGCGCTGTCCATGGCGGGTAACGACCCTGCCGAGATGGCGCACGCCCTTGGCGTGGTCGCGCGTGCCCGCGGCATGAGTGTGGTGGCGCGTGATGCCGGGCTTGGGCGGGAGTCGCTGTACAAGTCGCTCAGCGAAACCGGCAATCCGGAACTCGCGACCGTGCTGAAGGTGATCCATGCGCTGGGCATGAAGCTCTCCATCGGGCCGGCGTGACAGCGATCTGCGCCCACCGCGGCGGCGCGCTGCTCTGGCCGGAGAACTCCCTTTCCGCGTTTCGCGCGGCGCTTCAGCTTCCCATCGAGGAGGTCGAGTGCGACGTCCATCTTTCCGCCGATGGGGTGGCGATGGTGCATCACGATGCCACGCTGGATCGCACCACCGAGGGCTCCGGCCCGGTCGGGCATCGCACTGCCGCTGAACTCGGTGCCACCCCGCTGCGGGGGCTGGATGAGGGGCTGCCTACCCTTGCAGCCTTGCTCGAACTCGTCGCCGCCAGCGGCAAGCTGCTGCGGCTTGAGGTCAAGGCGGATCATCAGGATCATCACGTTCCGGCGCTGCTCGACGCGGTCTGGGAGGATCTGGCGCGCATTCCGGCCCGGGTGCGACTGATGTCCTTCCTGCCCGCCACCCTGGCGCAGGCGGCGTGGCCGGAGATGGATCTGCTGATCCGCCCGTCGGACATGGCCTGGCACAGTGCCGCATCGCTCAACGCCTACATGGCCGCGCTGTGCTGCACCGGGTTGGGCTTTGGGTATGACCCCGGCCTTGCGCGGGTGCTGCCGGGGATCGCCGGCGTCACCAACATCTGGCGGGCCGACACGCCGGAGCAGCTGCGCCAGGCCTTCGCGCTTGCGCCGCACTCCATCACCACCGATGACCCGGTCACGGCCCTGACATTGCGGGCGGCGCGCGCTACATCGGTGGGATGATCTCCGACCCCATCCGCGTCACCACGCTGCCCTCCGGCCTTACCATCGTCACCGAGACCATGCCGCGGGTGGAGACCGTCTCCTTCGGCGCCTATGTCGCGGCCGGCACGCGGCATGAGGATGAGGCGGTCAACGGCGCCAGCCACTTCCTGGAACACATGGCCTTCAAGGGCACGGCGCGGCGCGATGCCGCGGCCATCGCGCGCGAGATCGAGAATGTCGGCGGGCAGATCAACGCGTACACGGCGCGGGAGAACACCGCCTATTATTGCAAGGTTTTGAAGGAGGACACCGGGCTGGCCGCCGACATCATCGGCGACATCCTCACCGCCTCGGCCTTCGTGCCGGAGGAGCTGGAGCGGGAGCGCGGCGTGATCCTGCAGGAGATCGGCCAGGCCAACGACACGCCTGATGACATCGTCTTCGACCATTTCCAGGAAACCGCCTTCGCCGACCAGGCGATGGGGCGGCCGACGCTGGGGACCGAGGCGATCATCGAGGGGATGAAGGCGGAGGCGCTGACCGGCTTCATGCGCGCGCATTACGGGCCGCAGAGCATGGTGGTGGCCGCCGCCGGCGCGCTGGAGCATGACGACGTTGTTGAGATGGCGCGACAGCATTTCGCAGGGCTGCCGGATGTCGGCGCGCCGGGGCCGGAGCCGGCCCGCTACACCGGCGGCGAGTATCGCGAGGAGCAGGATCTGGAGCAGGTGCACGTCGTGCTCGGGTTCGAGGGCCTGACCTATGACGACCCGCAGAGCCACGCGTCGATGCTGCTGTCCACCCTGCTGGGCGGCGGCATGTCGTCGCGCCTGTTCCAGGAGATCCGCGAGAAGCGCGGGCTGGTCTATTCGATCTACAGCTACACCCAGCCCTTCGCCGATTCCGGCCTGTTCGCCATCTATGCCGGCACCGGCGAGAAGGAGGCGGCCGAGCTGGTGCCGGTGACGCTGGAGGAACTGGTGCGGGTGCAGCGCGACGTGACCCTGGACGAGCTGAACCGGGCCAAGGCGCAGCTTCGCGCGTCGCTGCTGATGAGCCTGGAGAGCACCGGCAGCCGCTGCGAGCAACTCGCCCGGCAGTGGCAGGTGCATGGCCGGATCATCCCGACCGAGGAGACCAAGGCGAAGATCGCGGCGGTGACGGTGGCGGATATCGAGGCGGTGGCGGCGCGCATCTTCCGCGGCAAGCCGACGCTGGCGGCGCTGGGGCCGGCCGGGAAGGTGCCGGGGCTGGGCCACATCACCGACCGCCTCGCGGCATGAATCGGCTGGACCGGCTTTCGGCGCTGCTGGCCGCGGCGCGTGCCGCCGGGGCCGATGCGGCAGATGCGCTGCTGGCGGAGAGCGCCAGCCTCTCTGTCGGGCGCCGTCTGGGCAAGCTGGAGCAGCTGGAACGGGCGGAATCCATCGACATTGGGCTGCGGGTGTTCGTCGGCGGCAGCCAGGCCATCATCAGCAGCACCGACGCGGACCCGGCAGGCTTCGCGCGGCTGGCGGAGCAGGCGGTGGCGATGGCCCGCGTAGTGCCGGCCGACCCGTTCGGCGGATTGCTGGAAGCCCGGCCGTTGGCCACGCTGGACCTCGACCTGCTGGACGATGCGGAACCTGACGCCGAGGCGCTGATTGCCCGGGCCGCAATCGCGGAAGAAGCGGCGCTGGCCGTCGGCGGCATCACCAACAGCGAGGGCGCCGAGGCCGGGTGGTCGCGCACGCGCGTCGCGCTCGTCACCAGCGCGGGCTTTGCCGGGGAATGGGCGCGCAGCGGGCACAGCATCTCGGCCAGCGCCCTGGCCGGCCATGGCACCGGCATGGAGCGCGACTACGACTACTCCTCGGCCGTGCACCTGGCCGATCTGGAGGATGCGGCGCTGATCGGCCGCCGCGCCGGGGAACAGGCGGTCGCCCGCCTCAACCCGCGGCGCGCCGCCACCGCGCGCATCCCGGTGGTCTACGCACCGCGGGTGTCCGGCTCGCTGCTCGGCCACCTGTCCAGCGCCATCAATGGCGCTGCCGTGGCGCGCGGCACCTCCTTCCTGAAGGGCAGCATGGGGAAGCAGGTGCTGGCGGCCGGACTGCGGGTGACCGACGACCCGACCCGGCGCCGCGGTCTGCGCTCCAAACCCTTCGACGGCGAAGGCACGCCCTGCAAGCCGCTGACCCTGGTCGAGGACGGGGTGCTGGCCAGCTGGATCCTGGACGGCCGCAGCGCCCGGCAACTCGGCCTGGCCAGCACGGGCCACGCCAGCCGCGGCACCTCCAGCCCGCCCAGCCCGTCCGCCACCAACCTGTGGCTTGAACCGGGCAGCGCCAGCCCGGCCGAACTGATGAGCGACATCCAGGAAGGCCTCTACATCACCGAAATGATCGGCATGGGCGTCAACGGCATCACCGGCGACTACTCGCGCGGCGCCGCCGGCTTCATGATCCGCAACGGCGAACTGGCCGAAGCGGTGAGCGAAATCACCATCGCCGGCAAACTCCAGGACATGTTCCTGCACATGACCCCGGCCTCCGACCTCACCCTCAAACGCGGCACCGACGCGCCGACCGTGCGGGTGGACGGGATGACATTGGCGGGGGCTTGAGGGGGTCGCCAGCTCTACCCCCCCAAATCCCTTGCCCTCTCGGCCAGTGCCATTCCCGTCACCTGCCAGCGCAGGGTCCAGGCGTCGCGCAGGGACAGGGTGATGTTCAGGGTTTGCGCGGTTTCGCCGGGGGCGTGCAGGGCGACTTCCCAGCGCATGGCGTCGAGGGGGCGGAAGCGGCCTATCATGCTGGGGCCGGCGCTGCCGCGCGGCAAGCGGTCGCGCAGCAGGCTGGACATGCCGGCGGGGGTGGCCATGCCGCGCGCCACGTCATCCGCCATGCTGCGCAGGAAGGTGGCGGCCTGGCCGTCGTGGCCGGCGGTGCTGGCCAGCATGGTGTCGGAGAGCCCAGGGGAGATGTCGTTCCAATCCACGGCGTCGGCGAGCCAGGCGGTGTCGCCCGACGCCAGCGCCTCGCCCAGACGGGCGGCGGTGAGCAGCGGCGCGGCTGCGTAGCCGCCGACCGAGAAAACGATGCAGCAGGCCAGGAATGCCCGCAGCGCGCGGCCGCGCGGCTTGCGGCGGCGCTCAGGCCGGGCGATCGGGGTGGGCGCCGCCGGAGAAGGGTTTTGGCGGCGGGCATCGTATTCGTGCCATACCTGCTCCCACAGATCGGACTGGCGCTTGGGCCGCTCCTGCATGCTATTCTCCAAATCCGAGAGTCAGTCTCGATTTTGAGAATATATGAGACGGTCGATGAAGCGGGGGTTAACGCCGCGCTGGGATGAGGCGGGCCAGTTCCGTTTCCAGCGATGCCAGGGCGGCGCCCAGCGCCGCGACCATGGCGGCGGCGGCCGCGGCGTTGCCAGACCCGGCCACCCGCGCCGTGCCGCGGGCCACGATCTGGCCCAGCACCCGGTTGGCGCCCAGCGTGGAGTCCACCACCAGCAGGGCGCCGATGGCGGCCCGGGCGCTGGTGGGGCTGTCCAGCTCCAGCGCCAGCAGCTCGGTCTCCAGCACCATGGAGTGGTTGAGGCGGGAGCCAGGGGCAGCCACCGCGGCGAACAGGCGGCTGGCCACCAACCATTCACGCAGCGCCGCTTCGGCGGCCTCGGCGGGCAGGGCCGCCCATTCGGCGTAGGGGGCGGTGGTGAGGGTGCCGTCGGGGCGGATGCTGCGCAGGCCGCGCACGTCCATGCCGGGCCCGGCGCGCATGTCGCGGATGAGCAGCACCTCACGCCCGGCGGCGCGGGGTCCGCCGGGGCGGGCCGGTGCCAGGGGGAAGCGCTGGGTCTCGATATAGGGCCGGTCGGGCAGCACCGAGCAGGCCGGCAGCGCCAGCGCCGCGAGCAGCATGCGTCGCTTCATCGCCGGCCCTCCGCGGGTGGCGGGCCGCCCAGCAGGGTCTGGCTGGGCGAGCGCCGCAGCGCCTCGGTCACGTCCCGCAGATTGGCGGTCATTGCGCGCAGGTCGCGCAGGATCGGCACCAGGTCGGCCTGCACGTCCAGCGTGGCGCCGCGGGCGCTGCGCAGGCCGGCCTCCAACTGGTTGATGCTGCC
>CAXTJY010000130.1:0-2974 GCA_964244395.1 uncultured Rhodovarius sp. | reverse complement strand
GGTCATCGCGGCACCGCCCTGGTTGATGGCCTGTTGCAACTCGCGGCTGGTGAGCAGCGCCTGAGCGGCGCCCACGGTGCGGCGCAGCTCCACCGCCACCGCCGGCAGGTCGGCCTGATCGACGGCGGCGCGCACGCTGCGCATGACCTGGCTTGCATCGGCCAGCATCACCCGCACGTCGCCGCCCTCGGCCAGCTGGGCGCGGGCGTCGGTCAGCAGATTGGTCACGGCACCGGCGATGGTGGCGATGTCCACCTGTTCCAGCCGCTGCAGCAGCAGCGTAGCCGAATCCTGCACCTGCGCCGTGGTGGAAGGGATCGATGGGATGAACTGCGCCTCCGGCGTCCAGGGCAGGCTCGGCATCGGGAAGCGCTCGGGGTCGCTGAAATCGGTTTCCAGGTAGCCCACCCCGGTCAGCCCCTGCGAGGATAGCCGCACCCGAAGGCCCAGCGCCACCGCATCCGCCACCGAGGGCACCTCGCCGCCGATCTGCCGTGGGTCCACGACGAAGCGCACCAGCACCAGCTGGAAGGCCGCGGCGAAGGGCGTGTCCCCCTGCCTGCGGTAACGGGCGGCGACCAGGGCGATCTCGGTGACCCGGCCGATCTGCACGCCGCGAAAGCGCACCGGCGCGCCGACCTCCAGCCCCTGCACCGATTCGCGGATGTAGGTCTCGAAGGTGTCGCCCCGGTTGCGCAGCCGGTCGCCGGTCAGGAACAGGGTGAAGCCGACGATCAGGCCGAAGGCGGTGATCACCAGCAGGCCCACGTAGAAGGGCGTCTTCAATGCAGCACCTCGCGGCGGAAGAACGCACGAACCGTGGGGTTGTCACTGTGGTCGCGCAATTCCTTCGGCGCCCCTTCGGCGATCATGCCCTGCGCCGTCTTGTCCAGCATGATGCAGCGGTCGCCGATCGCCAGGATCGAGGCCAGCTCGTGCGTCACCACCACGAAGGTCGTGCCGGTTTCGCGCGCCAGGCTGGTGATGAGCTGGTCGAGCCCGGCCGAGGTGATGGGGTCGAGGCCCGCGGAGGGCTCGTCGAGGAAGAGGATTTCGGGGTCCAGCGCCATGGCACGGGCGATGCCGGCGCGCTTGAGCATGCCGCCGGAGATTTCCGCCGGCAGGCGCGTGGCGGCGTCGCCCAGCCCGACCAGGCCGAGCTTGGCACGGGAGAGGGCGTCGCGGGCGGCGGGCGGCAGTTTGGTGTGCTGTTCCATCGGCAGGCCGACATTCTGCATGAGGTTGAGGCTGCCGAGCAGGGCGCCCTGTTGCCACATCACGCCGATGCGGGCCAGGGCGGCGCGGCGCGGCGCACCGGTGAGGGACGACAGGTTCTCGCCCAGCACCAGCGCCTCGCCGGCGGTGGGCGGCTGCAGGCCGATGAGCAGCTTGAGCAGGGTGGATTTGCCGCAGCCGGAGCCGCCGAGGATGATGAAGATCTCGCCACGGCGGACCTCGAAATTGAGATCCTTGAAGATGACGCGCTCGTCGAAGCGCTTTTCCACATCGCGCGCGGTGATGACGGCTTCGCTGCTGGCCATCACCAGCCCAGCCGGAAGAACAGCACGGCGAAAAGCCCGTCCAGCACCACGACGGCCACGATGGAGGACACCACCGCGCCGGTCGCCGCGTCGCCCACCGCCTTGGGGCCGCCGCCGGCCTTGAGGCCGGAACGACAGCCGATGAGCCCGACCACGGCGCCGAACACCGCGGCCTTGAACAGCCCGCCCGCCATGTCGCCGACCGCGAGGTTCTGCCTGAGCTGGTTCAGCACCGCCGCCGGCGGGTAGCCGAGCGCGGACATGACGAAGCCCATGCCGATGAGGCCGGAGATGGTGACGATCATGGCCAGGGCCGGCATCACCATGGTGGCGGCCAGGATGCGCGGCAGAACCAGCCAGCTCAACGGATCGACGCCGATGGTGGTCAGCGCGTCGATTTCCTCATTCACCTTCATGGTGCCGAGTTCGGCGGCGAAGGCGCTGCCGGAACGCCCGGCCAGGATGATGGCGGCGATGAGGCCCCCGAGTTCGCGCAGGAGAGAGATGCCGACCAGGTTGGGGATGAAGATCTCTGCGCCGTATTGCCGCATCGGGATGGAGGACTGGAAGGCGAGGATGAGGCCGAGCAGGCCGCCGAGCAGGGCGCACAGCCCGAAGGCCTGGGTGCCGGCCTCGGCCAAATGCCGGAAGACCTCGACACGGCGCATCTTCCAGGGGTGGGTGGCCATGGCGAGGCTGCCGAGGGTGACTTCGCCCAGGAAGGTGATGCGGCGGCGGATGGAGGTGCCGATGCCGATGACGCCGGCGCCGAGTGCGGTCACGAAGGGGGTGCGCGGTACCGCGGGGGCGGGGGGCGCGGCTTCCAGGGCGGTGCGCATGCGGGCCAGGGTGGCGGATCGCTGGGTTCCCTGAGGGAACCCTGGGTGGCGGCGGCGGCGGCTTCCAGCAGCAGGACGGCGCCGGCGGAGTCGAGCTTGGTGACACCGCTGGCATCGATGGTGTTGCCGGCGCGGGCGGCTGCCATGGTGGGCTCCCAGGCGGCGGCGGCGGCGAGCGTATCCAACTCGGCCGGCGGCCGAAGGATGCCGTCTTGGGTCGGAAAGGGGGCGGCGCTCATCGGCGCCGGGGAAGAATAGGCAAAAGTTCCTTGCTCACGATGCTCTGCTATGGGACCATAACGTGCGCAGTGTGTGAAAGGATGCCAAGGATGTTACGGATGGCAATCGAGGGGCGGATAGGGTGCCAGCATCGCCCTTCCATGCCTGCCGGGGAATTTGTCCGAAAGCATTGCTTGAACGACAATTCAACGAATTCAACCGCTCAGCGCTGCGAACAGCACGCCGGCTGCGACCGAGACGTTGAGGCTTTCCATGGGCCCCATGGCGGGCAGGGTGCAGCCGCCGGCGCAGGCGGCGATGACTTGCGGGGTGGGGCCTTCCTCCTCATTGCCCAGGACCAGGGCGATGGGTTTG
>CAXTJY010000129.1:6344-8918 GCA_964244395.1 uncultured Rhodovarius sp. | reverse complement strand
CCCTTGGCCTCGGCCAGGCGGTGCAGCGCGGCGGAGCCTGAGGCATCGACGGCGAAGATGGCGGTGGTCTCGTTGCGGCGGCGGAAGCGGCGGATGCGGAAATCCTCGCGCCGCAGGGCGATGCGGGCGCCGGGGGGCCGGGCACGCAGGGCTTGCCAGGGCGCGGCGGCGCGCAGCGTGTCCAGCACCGCCAGCCGGGCATCGCCGCGCGGGTCGCCGGGGCGCACGCCGATGGGGCGGCCGCGCTTGGCGGGCGCGCGGGCGGCGTCGCCCCGGCCGCCGGCGGTGCGGGCGGCGAGGGCCTGGATCTTTGCGCGGTCCAGCAGGTCGGCGGGCAGGTTGGCGGCGGCGGCGGCGAGGAGGAGTTCCTGGAGTTGCTGGGCGTCGGGCATCGGGGCCGTGTCGTCTTGGTCGGGCGGCGGTGGCGGTTCGGCGGGTGCCTCCGCGGGCGGCGCGACGGTGGCGCGCGGGCCCAGCACGAGGCGGGTGGCCAGGGCGGCGTGATCGTCGGTGACCTCGCTCACGCCGTCCAGCGCTGCGGCGGCGCGGGCAGCGGCCAACGCCAGCAACACGGCGCGGGGGGAGGCGATGCCCAGCGTGGCGGCTGCGGCGACCAGGCCTTCCAGGATGGCGCCGGGGACGGTTACGCCGGGAAGGGCCGCGCGGGCGCTTTGGATGTCGGCGCGCCAGTCGTCGTCAACGTTGGCCGGATGCCGCTCGCCACGG
The DNA here is from genome assembly GCA_964244395.1 of uncultured Rhodovarius sp. Classification (GTDB taxonomy): domain Bacteria; phylum Pseudomonadota; class Alphaproteobacteria; order Acetobacterales; family Acetobacteraceae; genus Rhodovarius. The sequence goes on along the minus strand of CAXTJY010000129.1, from coordinate 8,192 downwards.
CCGGCCGGATGTTCCTGATCCTGGCTGGCCCGCACCCTGGCGCCATGGCCGGACGCCCACCCGGGCAAGGCCGATGAGGCGGAGGCGTCGGCCTCGACATGAAAGGCCAGTCGGTCGAGCAGCGCCGCCGGCGCCACTTCGTCCGCCTCGATCCCCTCATCGAGCAGGATGGTGCAGAAGCGGGCCGGAGCGGCGAGCGCCACGCCTTCGCGCGCCAGCGCGACCTCGCCGGCATCCATCACGCCGGCGATGCGGGCGGCGGTGGCGGCGCCCATGCGCTCGGCCATGGCAACCACCAGCGCGCCGCCATCCACCGCCGCCAGCACGCCGGCCTCCGCCACCGGGCGGCCCAGAGCGAGGGTTGCGGTGAGGTCGAGGCCGCCGAGCAGCCGGTTGTCCGGCAGGTCGGGCGGGATGCGGCGCCAGGGGGCGTCGCCCAGGATGCCGCGGAAGCCTGCCAGCCACGCGTCACGCGCCGGCCCCGGCGGCGCGCGCAGTGCCACGCCGCCCAGGCCGATCGGGTCGATGGCGCAGAGCAGCGCGGCCTCGCTCATCGCGACGCGGGGCCGCGACGCGCCGTCATGCCGCCGGGAGGGTTTCGGCGATCGCCCGCTCGACGCGGCTGGTGGAGGAGGCATCGTCCAGCGGGTTACGGCGCAGCCGGTGGCGAAGCGCGGGCAGGGCAACCCGGCGGAGGTCGCTCATGGCGATTTCTGTGCGGCCTTCCAACGCGGCCAGGGCGCGTGCGGCGCGCAGCAAGGTAAGCTCGCCACGCAGCCCATCGGTGCCCAGCGCCTGGCACAAGGTGGCGGCCTGAATCAGCACCTCGTCCGGGGTCTCGACCTCCGGCAGGCGGTCGCGCGCGGCGATGATGGCATCGCGCTGTGCCGCCTCCTCCGCGGCCCAGCGGGCCATGAAGGCCGGGGTGTCCCGGTCGAAGGCGTCGCGGCGGCGCACGACCTCGACCCGGGTCGGGATGTCCTGCGGCGTACGCAGTTCGACCGCCAGGCCAAAGCGGTCTAGAAGCTGCGGCCGCAACTCGCCCTCTTCCGGATTGCCGGAGCCGATGAGGACGAAGCGGGCGGGGTGTCGGAGGGATATGCCTTCGCGCTCGACGACGTTCTCGCCGGAGGCCGCGACGTCGAGCAGAAGGTCCACCAGGTGGTCCTCCAGCAGATTCACCTCGTCGATGTACAGGAAGCCGCGATGCGCGCGGGCCAGCAGGCCGGGCTCGAAGGCCTTTTCGCCGCGGGTCAGGGCGCGTTCGAGGTCCAGCGCGCCGACCAGCCGGTCTTCCGAGGCACCGAGCGGGAGGTCCACAAAGGGGACAGGCACGAGTGTGCTCGGCTCGCCGGGCTGCGGGATCGCGTTGTAGGGGTCGCCGGGGACCACTTCCATGTCGGGCAGCAGCTGCGCGAGCGCGCGCACGGCGGTGGATTTGCCGGTGCCGCGGTCGCCCAGCGCCAGCACGCCGCCGAGCATCGGCTCTACGGCGGCCAGCAGCAGGGCGAGCTTCATTTCCTCCTGGCCGACGATGGCGGTGAAGGGGAAAACGGCTTTCCGCGTCACCACGCGGGGCAGCGAGCCGCCATCCATCACGCCGCGCGCTGCAGGCTCAGGCTCGACCAGATCTCGGCCAGCGAGGCCATGAGGTGCTCGATGTCGGCGTCGCTGTGCAGCGGTGAGGGGGTGAAGCGCAGCCGCTCGGTGCCGCGGGGCACGGTGGGGTAGTTGATGGGCTGCACGTAGATGCCGTGCTGCTCCAGCAGCGTGTCGGAAATGCGCTTGCAGGTGACCGGGCAGCCCACCATCACCGGTACGATGTGACTGGGGTTGCGGAGGTGCGGG
>CAXTJY010000129.1:0-6334 GCA_964244395.1 uncultured Rhodovarius sp. | reverse complement strand
TGGATGAACAGCAGTTCCACGCCTTCGTTGCGGGCGTGCATGGCGGCGCGCTCGGTGTCGCTGTCTTTCAGGTGGCGGATGGACGCCGCGGCGCCGGCAGCCACAGCGGGCGGCAGGGCGGTGGAGAAGATGAAGCCGGACGCGAAGGAGCGCACGAAATCGACCATGGAGGCGGAGCCGGCGATGTAGCCGCCGATGACGCCGAAGGCCTTGGCGAGAGTGCCCTCGATGACCGTCAGCCGATGCGCCACGCCGTCACGCTCGGAGATGCCGCCGCCGCGCGCGCCGTACATGCCGACGGCATGGACCTCGTCCAGATAGGTCATGGCGTTGAATTCGTCCGCCAGGTCGCAGATGGCGGCGATCGGGGCCACGTCGCCATCCATCGAATAGACGGATTCGAAGGCGATCAGCTTGGGCGTTTCGGCCGGGATCTCTGCCAGCTTGGCGCGGAGGTCGTTCAGGTCGTTATGCTTCCATACCACGCATCTGGCGCGGCTGTGGCGGATGCCCTCGATCATCGAGGCGTGGTTCAGCGCGTCCGACAGCACCACGCAGTCCGGCATCTGCGAGGCGAGGGTGGAGAGCGTCGCCAAGTTCGACATGTAGCCGGAGTTGAAGAGCAGCGCCGCCTGCGTGCCGTGCAGGTCGGCCAGTTCGGCCTCCAGCCGCACGTGATCCACGTTGGTGCCGCCGATGTTGCGGGTGCCGCCGGCGCCGGCGCCGCTGCGGTCCAGCGCCTCATGCATCGCGTCCAGCACCTTGGGGTGCTGGCCCATGCCGAGATAGTCGTTCGAGCACCACACCGTCACCGGCGCCTTGTTGGCGGAGCCGTGGTTGGTGGCGGTGGGGAACTTGCCGCGATGGCGTTCCAGCTCGGCGAAGACGCGGTAGCGCCCCTCCTCATGCAGGCCCGCGATCCGCTGCTGAAAGAAGGATTCGTAGTTCATGGGGCCTCCACGGGGGAAGAGATGGCGGGCTTGCGGTTCCAGACCCAAAGCGTCTCGGAACGGATGGGCAGGATGAGGAAGAGGTGTTCCAGCACCGCCAGCGCGGCCAGCGTGGCGAGCATGGAATAGGCGGCGACATCGAAGGCGTCCGGCACGTTGGCGCGCATCACCAGCCACCAGGTCAGCGCCACGAAGCCGGCCAGCGAGAAGGGGAAGAACGCGTTCATCCGGCGCTGCCGGAAGAAGCTGCGGAGGTGCGAGAGATGCGCCGGCAGCATGGCCTCGCCCAGGTTCCGCACGCCCAGGAAGAGGTTGAGCTTGGTGGAGAGGCGGGCAACGTAGAGCAGCGCGAAGGTCCACAGCCCGGTCTGGTTCGGCTGGTTCCAGCAGGCGAGCAGCACGCCGGCGCCCAGTACGAGAAGTGCGATCTCATGATGCAGGATGGCGGCGATGGCGGCACGCAGGCGTGGCCAGCCAGCGGCGCCCTCGGGCAGCGGGCGGGCGGACAGACCCATTACCCGGCCGGTGAGGAAGCCCATCTCGGCCCAGGCCCAGATCAGGATGGCGCAGAGGAAGCCGTGATACGGGCCGCCGGGCCCGGTGTCCTTGACCGTCAGCAGCAGGCCCAGGAAGCCCAGACCCAGCACCGCCGAGGCACCAAGCATGGACCAGCGGAATGTCTCCTTCGGCAGCTGGTTCAGCAGGTAGACGACGCCGGTGCCGAACCACCACACGAAGACCGTGAAGAGGATGGGCAGGACGGGGGTGGGCAGGGCGTCCAGCATTACCAGGCCGGCACCATGCGGACATCGGCGGGCAGCTCGGCCTTCTTGCCCGGCATGGCTAGCAGGCGGGCGAAGGCAACGCCGGCCTGCGCCTGCAGTGCCAGTTTCTTCGCCCGGGCACCCAGGCCCGTCTGGCCCCGCAGTGCGTCCATCCTCGTGGAGATCGCCAGCAGCTTGCGGCAGCCCGCCATGAAGGCCGGGTTCTCGATGTCCAGCGTGATCGGGAACACCTGCTTGCAGATGTCCGTGGTGATGCGGAACACCTTCATGTCGTACTCGTCGGGCTTCATGCCCAGCGCCTTGTGGAACTCCGGCCTGGCATGGTCGCGTACGAACATGGTGGCGAAGACGGCGAGCTGGAAGAACTTCGCCCAGTAGCTGTTCACACCCTGCAGCAGATGCGGGTTGGCGCGCATCAGCAGCGCGAAGGCCTCGCCGTGGCGGAACTCATCGTTGCACCACTTCTCGAACCAGATGAAGATCGGGTGGAAGCGCAGCTCCGGGTGTCGCTCGAACTGGCGGAAGATGGTGATGTAGCGGGCGTAGCCGATCTTTTCGGACAGGTAGGTCGCGTAGAAGATGAACTTGGGCGTGAAGTAGTGGTACTTCTTCGCCTTGGTCAGAAAGCCTAGATCGACGCCGACGCCGATATCCTTCAGCGCGTCGTTGATGAAGCCGGCATGGCGGGCCTCATCACGGCTCATGAAGCCGAACAGGTCCTTCATATCCTGGTTCTTCACCCGCTTGCGGATCTCGGCGTAGAGCACGCAGCCGGAGAATTCGGCGGTGACGGAGCTGACCAGGAAGTCGACGACTTCCTTCTGGAGGGGCTGCGGCAGATCATCGAGGCGGAATTTGTCGAACTCGGCGTTGCGGACGAAGTGGCCCTTGTTGGGGTCGCGGCGGAACTCGTCCATCAGCGCGTCCCACTGGGCGCGGATGGGGTTCACGTCCATCGCGTCCATCGCCGCGAAATCGGTGGTGTAGAAGCGCGGGCTCAGCACCGTGTCGCTGGTCGCCATGCGGGTGGTGTCGCTGATTTCGCGGACCACGGTGTTCGGGTTGGGCTGGATCGGGTTCACGCGTGGCCGCCCTTCGGCTCGAAGCCGCAATGATACAGCTCGGTCAGTTCCAGGATGGCGGAGAATTCGGTCCACCAGCGCTTCAGAGGCCCGGCGCGCAGGACGGTGGCACGGGTCTGGTAGGTGCGGACCTCGCCATAGGCCACGTGATCCGGCGCGTTGTGCACGAACACCTGGTCGCCGGGGCGGAGCACCACGCCCTCGGGGATGGCGTGCGCATGGAAGCTGTCGAAGCTCTGCTCGACCTCGACCGTGCACGCCACCTCGATCGAACGTGGACCGAACAACCCCATCAATTCCTCCCGGACAGCCAACGAATGAAGACCTGAGCGTTGGTCGGGCCGAACGCCAGCAGGTCCACACTACGCTCCGTCGCGCTGTCTGTCAGCGTGACCCGGTTATCCTGCCACGCTTCGATACGGAATGGCATCGAAATTACCGTAGGCGTGCGTTCGATGTCGCGGCGGATGACCCGCAGCATGGTGCGCAGGAAGCCGTTCTCGCCCTCCGCCAGGTGATCCACCTCCTGACCGGTGGCGGGGTTGATTACGGAAAGGCCGCCGTCGGGCAACTCCACGAAGCGCACGGTCAGGCTGGCCCGGGGCAATTCGGCCGGCGGCGCCGGCGGGGCCTTTCCCGCAACGCCTACCCCCACGGCGATGAGGGCGGCAAGGATGGCGCTGCCGGCCACGAGCAGGAAGCCGCGGGGCAGGGTTTCGGTGCGGGCGGTGGTGGCCATCTGTCTCTCCTCAGGCCGCGACTGCGGCGCTGGTTCGGGTCGAAGGCACGGCGTCCGCAACCGGCTGTACTGGTGCTTTGGCGCTGCGGGCCAGGGCGCGGGCCAGCAGCTGGGCGGCACCGGATTCCTGCGGCAAGGCGCGCAGCACCGGCTGCGGATTCAGGATGGAACCCAACCGCACATGCGGCCACAGCGCGATCCAGGACACATGCGCCGGCTTCACGATGGACAGCACCACATCCTCCGTGCCGTCCGGCCGGATGGCGCGGGCGACGCTGCCGATGACGGTGAAGGGCAGGTTGACGACCATGGGCAGCGCGATGCCCACCCGCATGACCACCCGCTTGTCGGTGATGGTGTATATGGCGGCACGCGCCGCGGCGCGGCCGATCACCCACAGCAGGCCCAGGCAGACCAGGCCGATGGCGGCCGAGATGGCCAGCCCGCCGCCGACCTGCACCAGGCCCGCACCCTGGCTGAAGCCGATGGCCCCCTGCAGCAGCATCAGCGCGCCGAAATATATCGAGAGGCCGCGCAGCCCGAGCGCGCGGGTCGCAAAGCCATCGGCCTGCGGCTGGCCCTGCCACAGCAAAGTCTCGCCGGCCGGCAGCGCCTCCGGCAGGCCACGGACGGGCTCGCCATCATGCTCGGGGATGTCGGGCGAGAGGTGATAGCCGGTCACAGGAACGGCTCGCTGCGCTCGGGCTTGGCGAAGAGCTGGCCGGAGGCGAAGTAGGCGGCGATGCGGTCCTCCTCGCGCAGGGTCACCACGTCGGGCAGGGCGGTGGTGGGCGCGGCGGCGATGTGGTGCGCCAGCAGCGTCTTGATCTTCACGCGGCCGCCTGGCTCATCGACGCGAACCAGGGGCACCGGGGCCAGTACGTGCTTGCCCGTGGCCGTGGCGATTTCGATGAAGCGGGCGAGGTATTCGGTGCGGTCCACCCACACATCGGCGACGGTGCCGGCGACGACGCCGTCGGCGTCCACCACCGTGAAGCCGCGCGGATCGGGGTCGTCGGCCGCGATGTAGAAGGCGGTGGCGACGCGCAGCGGCTGGATCGACGGCAGGTTGTCGTCATAGGTCAAATGCGGCTTGTCGGCGCGCATGGCGTAGGCGGCGGGGCAGAGGCCGAGCTGCATGGGGTCGCCCAGCGGCTCGATCGGGTCGCCGCTCCAGCGCACCGGGCCGATCGGCAGTTCGCGGATCATCTCGGGCTTCGGCGCCATGACGATGCCGGCGCCGTGCGGCAGGATGAAGGTCTTGGGCGACGGCATGCCGGTCCAGCCCTCGCCGACATAGGCGCCGGTGGTGTCGGTCACCATCGGGTAGCCTTCCCGCTTGCTCTCGCGGTTAAGGTACACCACCAGGCCGAAGAAGAAGGCCCAGAAGACGTAAAGCAGGGTAAGGGTCAGGTCGAAATTGCCGAAGACGTTGCCGCTGAACATGATGAGGCTCCAGGCGTTCAGGGTGGATGGGGAAGCACGCTGCCCGCTACCCGTGCGACGATGGCTGCGCCATCGCGCCGGCTTGCAGGGAAGGCACGGCGCGGGCGAAGTGATAGGGGCGAACCAGGGGTCCGACCGCAACCATCGTCGCGAAGAGCAGGGCGATTTCCAGCGCGTAGACCACGCCGTAGCCGGTGGCGGGGCTGATCAGGCCGGGGCCGAAGGAGCCGTCCAGCGCCAGGCCGCCGGCCAGGTCGCGCAACGCGCCGCCGACGCCGATGGCGACGCCGGCGCAGGTGGCTTGGACCGCGCCCCAGATGCCGAGCGCCAGCCCGGCCTGGCCCGTGGGCGCGGCCTGCATGCAAGCGGTGAGGGTGGCATGGGTGAACAGCCCGGCGCCGAAGCCGATCATCACCGTGCCAAAAGCCAGCAGCGACGACGATTCGAATGGGGCGGAGAAGATGATGCCGGCGAAGGCGAACACGCCGATCAACGCGCCGAAGCCGGCCACGCGATGTGGGTCGGCCCCGCCCAGCAACTGCCGGGCAGCGACGATGAAGCCCACTATGCCGCCCGCTGCCTGCAAGGCCGTGAGCAAGGTGGTGGCGGAGACCGACAGGCCTAGGAGCTGAGCCCCATACGGCTCCAGCAGGATGTCCTGCATGCAGAAGGCGGCGGTGCCGAGGCCGACGCCGACGAGGCGGCGCACCCACGGGCCCTGGCGCTTCATGGCACCCCAGGCCTCCGAGAAGCTTTCGGCCACGGGCGTGATGTTGCGTGTGGCGCCGCGCATTTCCTGCTTCCAGAGCGCGCAGGTGGTCAGCACGAGGGTGATCACCGCGGTGGCCTGGATGACCTGGATGAGACGGAGCTGGGAGAAATTGGCCAGCAGCGCGCCGAAGACCAGCGAACCGCCCAGCATGCCGATCAGCAGCAGCACCGACAGGAAGGCCACGACCTGCGGCTGTTTCTCGGGCGGCGTGAGGTCGGTGGCCAGCGCCAGTCCGGCCGTCTGCACGGTGTGGATGCCGATGCCGACGACGAGGAAGGCCACGGCCGCGCTCGCCGGCCCGGCCCATTCCGGGCCCTGGCTGTCGCCGGACAGGATGATCAGCGCGAAGGGCATGATGGACAGGCCGGAGAACATGACCACCGCGCCCTTCCATATGTAGGGGAAGCGGCGCCAGCCCAGGGCGGACTGATGCTTGTCGGAACGGAAGCCGATCAGTGCGCGGAACGGCGCGAACAGCACCGGGATGGCCAGCATGGTGGCCACCAGGCCGGCGGGCACGTGCAGCTCGACGATCATCACCCGGTTCAGCGTGCCGATCA
>CAXTJY010000128.1:2360-8997 GCA_964244395.1 uncultured Rhodovarius sp. | reverse complement strand
GCCTTCGCGAAAATTCGCGCCGTCGAGGTCTTGCCCGTGCCCCGCGGCCCCACATGGCCCGGCGATGCCGAACCGTCAGGCGACGTGGATGCCCGCCGCGGACCCCTCACCCCATCACCCTCGTTGCGTCACGAGGTGAGTTCGAACCCGCCCGCCTGCGCCAGCCGCTCGGCACCGCTGACGCTGGCGGTGAAGTTCTCCCGCCGCGAGATGTTGGTCGCCGCCAGCGAGCGCACGTCGCCACCTTCGGCCGCGGCCCGCGGCGCGGCCTGCACCGCATCGGCCGGCACGTAGCCGCGCACGCCGGCGCTGGTCTCCACCTGGGCGAAGCCCGGCGGCCCTGGCCGCACAGCGACGACGTCGCGCTGCTGGATTGAGGCGATCTGTGGGCTGTTCGGCTGCGGCGAGAAGGTGACCGCCACCGCGCGCCGCACCGGCGAGCGCACCGGCGCCGGGCTGCCCGCTATCTGCACCGCGCCCTTGCCGCCCGGCACCACCTGGTCGATCGCCGCATCGAACTGGCCGCCGCGGTTGGTGATGCGGCCGCCGATGAGGTTGGCCAGCTGCAGGTCGCCGTTCACCCGCTGGCGCACCCCGGCCAGCTGGGCGGTGGCGACGTTGCGGTCGAGCTGGCCGCGGCGCACCTGCTCACGGATGTCCTGGGCGGTGCGCAGCCGGCAATCCATCAGCTGGTCGAAGGCGATCTGGGTGCGATCCAGGCTGGCGTTCTCCTTCGCCAGGTCGCTGGCGATCTGCGCATTCACGCCCTGCTGGTCGCGCGCCTGGCGCTGCACGGCGGCGTAGTAGCCCACTGCGGCACCGCCGGCGCCACCTACCGCCGCACCGATCAGCGCGCCCTGCCAACGGCCGGTGGCCAGCCCGCCGATCAGCGCGCCGCTGAGCGCGCCCACGGCGGCGCCGGCCAGAATATCCTCGCCGAAGAAGTTGCCGGTGCTGTCGAGCTGGACGAGCTGGGCGCGGCAGCCGTCGCTGCCGTCATCGGCGCCGATGCGTCCCATCTGGGTAGTGCAGCCGGCCAGCATGATGGCGGCTGCAAAGGCCGCGGTCACCCGCTTGGAGGTGGTGAAGTGACGCGACGATGCCGCGCCTCGCGCAGGGGCTGCAAAGGCCGTGGTCACATCGCTGGAGGTCGTGAAGTGACGCGACGATGCTTCGCATCGCTCGGGGGCTGCGAAGACCGAGATCACTCGGTGGGAGGATGAGGTGGCCATCGGCGTTTCTTCCCGTGTCAATCGGGCCTGAGGCTAACCCGCTGTTTCGCAAACGCCTAGACCTGATCAGGGTGCGGCTTTTCACGCTGGTGTGACGGCTTTTGCTCGGCGGCGGAGGGCGCCAGGCCGTAAGGCGCCACCAGCGCCCAGACATGCGGCGGCACCATGGAGCGCAGCCGGCGCGGCACCTCGCGGCGCAGATGCACGATGGTTTCGCAGGCCTTCATCTCCACGCGGGTGCGGGCGAATTCCAGGCCGCGCGGGCCGATGCGCGGCATCATCCAGGAGACGATGGGGCGGAGCCAGTTGGGCATGCGGCGCAGCGGCAGCCCGCCCGCGGCGCGCTGGGTGTTGGCCAGGAAGCCGCGCACGGCCGACGCCCGCTTGCCGGCGCTGCCGGGGGCTTCAGTGTGGATCTCATCGCCGAGCAGGGCCAGCAGCTCGGCGCCGCGCTGGTTGCGCACGAGCAGCCACTGGTCGCCCTGCCCGGCCATGTAGCCCACGGTGATGTCGGCCAGGACGTTGGTGTAGTCCACGCAGCTGCGGCAGGTCAGCGGGAAGAAATCGCCCGGGAGCTGGCTGATCGGCAGGGCCAGGAACGGGATGAGGCGGTGGCGGCCGTCCTGGAAGCGCAGCTCGACATGGTAGTCGGCGCGGAATTCCAGGTAGGTGATGCTGTCGGGGTGCTCGTCGAGCAGGTTGAGGAAGGTGTGGAAGTTCTCGGTCGTGGTGTTGTCGGAACAGGGCGTGCCGATGACGAAGATGCGCTCGAAGCCCAGCCGGGCCTCGATGCTGCGCAGGGCATAGACCTGGCAGGGGATGCCGATGACGGCGATGCGGCGGTGGCCGGCGGCGGCTGCCGGTTCGAGCAGGGCGAGCAGCGGCGCGTAGCCCATGCGCATGCCGCGGCAGGCCGCCATGCCCTCGGCTTTGGTGACCAGGACGGGGACGGGCTTCCACTTGTCGGTGGGGTCCGGCGCCATGGTGAGGACGGCGTCGACGGCGCCGGTCTCCAGCAGGCGTTCGGCGAGGCGGGTGGTGATGCCGGTCCATTGCGCGCCGGGAGCCGGGGTTTTGAGGCGGGCCCGGAGCATCTGGCGGAAGGGGCCGAAATGCAGCTCGTCCGGGTCGCGGGCGGGGTCGCGGGGGCGGCCGTGGACCTGAGTTTCGAGGGTGGGGTAGTCGGGGGCGATGAATTGGCAGGCGGTGCCGCAGGCGCGGGCGTCGGCCATGCGGGAGACGCCGCAATCGGTGCAGAGGTTGCGCGGCGCCGCCTCTCGCAGCAATGGTGTGGTGATGGATTGGTCCAAGCCTGTCCCCCGCGGGCAACTTAGCTTGGCAGGCCGAGGTGGCGCCAGAGGCAAGGGTTCAGACGGAGCACCACGTCCAGTAGAGCGGCTTGCGGCCCGCGGCCAGGGCCTTCGCCTCGTAGCGCGTCGGCGGCCAGCCGGCTGGCCGCTCCATGGCCGGTGGGACGCCTGCAAAGCTGGTCTGGCCGGCAAAGGTCTCGGTGACCCAGGCCTGATAGGTCGGATCGTCAGAGGCCAAGCGCCACTCGGCGCCGGGCTTCATGGCGCGGGCGGCGATGGGCAACATATCCGGATGGACGAAGCGCCGTTTGGCGTGGCGCGCCTTGGGCCATGGGTCCGGGAACATCAGATAGAGCCGGTCGAGGCTTCCGGGTGGCAGGGCCAGCAGCAGCTCCCGCGCATCGTCCGGCCACAGCCGCAGGCGGGCGGGCGGCGGCGCGGTGGCCTCGGCGCCATCGGGGACCAACTCGGTCAGCAGCGAGCAAATGCCGGTCTCATACACCTCGGAGGCGATGATGGCGGTGCGGGGATGGGTGCGCAGAAGTTCCAGCGTGTGCTCGCCGCCGCCGAAGCCGACTTCCAGACACAGCGCATCGGCGCGGGCAGCGAAGCTGGTGTCGGTGAAGCGCCAGCGCGGCAGCGTCTGCTCCAACAGGCGGTCCTGCCGCGGGCGCAGCTTGTGGCCGCGGCGGCGGCCGTACAGGCGCTGCGGGATGCTAGCTGGAAACTGCGGACTTTCCTCAGTCATTCAAACATCGTAAAGTAATCATTCCTCTCAACATCACAATAAATCTATCCCGGATTGCACGTAGAAATCCGAATGGACATTCCTATCCTCTGAGTGAACATACACATTGATGATGCGATTAAAAACCAACAGCCATGAAGTCACGGTCGAACAAATCAATACAACATCCAGTAAACTATTCTGGTTCGGGATTTGTAAATTTCTGAGAGTGCGATCGCTCGGTCGTAAGCAAGAGAAGCCATTCGAGCGGAAGGCCAACTCTAATCGATCAACTTCAATTCCAGGCGGGAAACGATCAAGAAGGTATTGGCGAAAGCCTTCCACGTCCTGTCCCCTACCCCACCCAAATCTCACAGTCTCGGGGGTGGCCGGACCTTTGGGAGCACAGGCAGTAAGCCCAAACGCCAGCAGAACGGCGCTCAGTTTCAAAGTGGTTTGCGCCGGTACATTCTTGCGCAACTGCGATGCGGCCTGCAGCTCCGCTTCGGGAGGACGGCCTGCTCGTCGTTCAGGCCAGATTGAACCGTTATGGACAGTCGCAGCATCTAAATCTGCGACTGTCACAAATCTGCTCTCAGCGCCCGAAAGCGCGCTTCAGCTCATCCGCGATGTCGACCTTCTCCCAGGTGAACGTCCCTTTGGCCGCATCCGGCGTCCGGCCGAAATGGCCGTAGCTGGAGGTCGGCACATAGATCGGCGCGTTCATCTTCAGGTGTTCGCGGATGCCGCGCGGCGACAGGTTGACGATCTCCTGCACCACCTTCGCCAGCTTCTCCTCATCCACGTCATGGCCGGTGCCGTGCAGGTCGAAATACACGCTCAGCGGCTTCGCCACGCCGATCGCGTAGCTGACCTGGATGGTGCATTTGTCGGCCAAGCCGGCGGCGACGACATTCTTCGCCACGTAGCGCGCGGCGTAGGCGGCCGAGCGGTCCACCTTCGTCGGGTCCTTGCCCGAGAAGGCGCCACCGCCGTGCGGGGCCGCTCCACCGTAGGTGTCCACGATGATCTTGCGCCCGGTCAGGCCGCAATCGCCATCGGGGCCGCCGATGATGAAGGTGCCAGTCGGGTTCACGTAGATCTCGGCGTCTGGCGGCATCCAGCCGGCGGGCAGGCTGCTCTCGATGATCGGCTTGACCATCGCCTTGATCTCGGCGGCGTCCAGCCCCTCCTCATGCTGGGTGGACAGCACGAAGGAGGTGGCGCCGACCGGCTTGCCGTCGATGTAGCGCAGCGAAACCTGGCTCTTGGCGTCCGGCAGCAGGCCCTTGACCGACTTGTCGCCCGCCTTGCGGAGCTCGTTGATCCGCCGCAACACCAGATGCGCGTAATACAACGGCGCGGGCATCAGGTCGGGCGTCTCGGTGCAGGCGTAGCCGAACATGATGCCCTGGTCGCCGGCGCCCTCTTCCTTGTTGCCGCTGGCGTCCACGCCCTGCGCGATGTGGGCGGACTGGGCGTGCAGGTGGACTTCCACGGTCGCGTGCTTCCAGTGGAAGCCTTCCTGCTCGTAGCCGATGTCCTTGATCGCCATGCGGGCACGTTCGGTCAGCAGCTCGGTCGTGATCGAGGCGGGGCCACGGACCTCGCCGGCGATGACGACGCGATTGGTGGTGACGAGCGTCTCGCAGGCCACGCGGGAGTACGGGTCGGCTTCGAGGAAGGTGTCGAGCACGGTGTCGCTGATCCGGTCAGCCACCTTGTCGGGGTGCCCTTCGGACACCGATTCAGACGTGAAGAGATATTCGCCCGTATCGCGCATGGCTTGGTTCGGCCTCTTGTCGCAGGAGACCGGGGTGCACCCCGGCATGGCGCCCCCGGACGGGGGCGGGGGGTGTTTGGCAGCGGGGGCAAACCCGGTCAAGGCGGCAGGGGCTGCCGGAATCAGCCGGGTTCGGCCAGCATTGCGCCCTGCCGGAGCAGTTCGCCCGGCGTGGCGGCAGGCCCCAGCGCGGCGGCAACTCCAGCGGCCTGGCCGGTGACCATGGCGGTGCCCATGACGCGAAGGCTGGCCCCGGCCATGCGGTCGCCATCGGCGCAGCGCCCCGCGGCGAAGAGGTTTGGGGTGTCCGCACTCATCAGGCAGCGCAGCGGTATGGCGTAGCTGCCGCGGTCGGGCGGATAGTCGAAGCTGCTCTCGAAGGTTGCGCGGTCATGCCATTCGGCGCCCCAGGCGCCGAGGCCGATGCAGTCGGGGAAGTGGGTGCCGGCCTGGATATCGGCCCAGTTGAGCTGGCGGACGGCGTTGATGTGGCGGCTTTCGCGTGTGCCGAAATCCGGGCCCGTGCTGACCAGGTAGGCGGCTTCCCAGCCAGGGAGGTGGCGCAGCAGCGCCAGGTACCCCCAGGCCTGGGCGCGGGCGCGGGCGGCGGCGGCAGTCTGATCCGCGGCGTCGCGCACGTCATAATCCTCGCTGGCAAGGTAGAGTACGACGTCGCCCGAGATCGGCAGGCGGACGCTGACGCTGCGGGTCTTGGAAAGCGGCGCGCCGGCCGATTTGGAGGCGGCCAGGTGTTCGGCGATGACCGCGGCGGTGGTCTCGGCGCCAGCGCTCACGCCGCCGAATCGGGTCGCCATGGTGCCCAGATTGGCGTGGCCGTGGTTGCCGTACCGGACCGAGGCCCCGGCGAGGTGGGCAAGGTCGCCATCGCCGGTGCAATCGACGAAGGCACGGGCCTGGGCGCGGTGCGGGCCGCGCCGATCCTGCCAGGTGACGGCGGCGAGGCGGTCGCCGTCGCGCTCGGCGCCGGTGACGGCGGCGTGGCAGATGACCTCGACGCCGGCGCGGGCGACCTCGCGGTCCAGCACCAGTTTCAGGGCCTCGGGGTCGAAAACGGTGAAGACGCCGCGGTGGCGATGCACGGCGGAAAGCGCCGACATGGCGGTGAGCGCAGCCATGATCGGCGTGGCGACGCCGCCGACAATGAGGCGTGGCGGGTCGCCCAAAGTGTAAAGGCCGCAATAGGTGATGACGCCGCGCGTGGTGGCGGCGCCGCCCAGGCAGCCGGCGGACTCCAGCAACAGGGTGCGGGCACCGGCCTGCGCGGCGCCGATGGCCGCGGCGATGCCGGCATGGCCGCCCCCGGCGACGATGACATCAGGGGTCATGCGCGAAGGTACTGCGCGGGCGTCAGCACTCGAAGGTCGGGGAACAGCCCGGCCATGTGGCGGGTGTTCCAGGTAAGGATCATCGGGATGGCATGAACGCGGGCGACTTCGCCGATGAGCGCGTCGTAGAGAAGAGGGCCGGTCCTGCCAGCCGCTGCAAATTGCTGGATCGCGTGCTGCTGCTGCCCGGCGGTGAGGGCCATCAGGCTGGACATCTGGCGTAGCGCTTCCAAGGCAGC
>CAXTJY010000128.1:0-2350 GCA_964244395.1 uncultured Rhodovarius sp. | reverse complement strand
TCCGATGGCGCGCGACGGAATGGAGGCCGCGTCAAGGTACAGTACGTTTCCGCAATGCTATGGGCCGCCACCGCGAAGCGACCTGCCTCATTCCACAGCGCCCTGGATGCTGTGTGATCCGGATGATCTGACATAAGGGTGGCAACCAGGATGTTGCTGTCGAGCAACCCAGCATTCACCGAATGCGTGACCTGATGATCGCCGCGTTAGTCTGAGCACGGGTGTATTTGCGCCCCGTCGCCGGCCAGACCAGCAAAGGCCCGCTGCGTACTAGGCTACCGACCGGCTGAACCTCCTCGGCCGGCGCATATTGCCGCAGGGCATCCTCCACCACCTGGGTGACGGTCATTCCCATACGCTCGGCCAGTTCGCGGGCACGGGCGCGGGCGAATTCGGAACGGATGTTGAGCTGCGGCCTCGACATGACGGGAGCATAGCTAGCTTTTCGAGCGCGGCGCTAGCACCTTGTCCTTGTAGTTGCAGAACGGAGCGCCCAGGCAGCGCCAGCATTCCGGCAGCCGCGCCTTGCAGATGTAGCGGCCGTGCAGGATGAGCCAGTGATGCGCCTCCCGCAGCAGCGCCGGCGGGATGCGCTTCACCAGCCCGTTCTCCACCTCGCGGACATTCTTGCCCGGCGCCAGGCCGGTGCGGTTGCCCAGGCGGAAGACATGGGTGTCCACGGCCATGGTGCTTTCGCCGAAGACCACGTTCAGCACCACATTCGCGGTCTTGCGGCCGACGCCGGGCAGCGCCTCCAGCGCATCGCGGTCCGCCGGCACCTCGCCGCCATGCTCGGCCACCAGCCTGGCCGACAGCGCGGCCACGTTCCTGGCCTTGCCCTGCCAAAGGCCGATCCGGCGGATATGCGCCCCTATGCCCTCGGCGCCCAAGGCGGCCATGGCAGCAGGCGTGGGGGCGGCGGCGAACAGCGCAGGAGTCACCTTGTTCACCGCCGCGTCCGTGGTCTGCGCCGACATCACCACGGCGACCAGCAGCGAGAACGGGTCGGTGTAGAGCAGCTCAGTCTGCGGCCCCGGGTTGTGGCGGGCGATGGCGGCGATGAAGTCGGCGGCCTGGTCGCGGCTCATCAGCCGGGCGCGGCGCGGCGCGGCGGCGGAGCCGTGCAACGGCTTCCGGGCAGCGCGAAGGGGCGCGGTCGCGACTTCCGCGGGAGGCTGCGCGGCGGGTGCCGGCCTCTCGGCGCCTGGTGGCACGCGGCGGGCGGGGCTTGTGCGGGGCATGGGCTCGGGCCTGAATGGATGGATGGCCGATACCGCCGAACCGCTCCTGTTTGAAGCCATCAGCCGGCCGCGGCAAAGCCTCGATGGCGCGGGTATGCGGGTGGTGGCGGCGGTGCTCGCCCTGGGCTTCGGGCTGTCCGGGATCCTGTTCCTCATCCTGGGCGCCTGGCCGGTGCTGGGCTTCGCGGGTGCAGAATTGCTGCTGGTCGTCGGGCTGTTCCTGATGCACCGGGCGCGGGCGCGCCGCTGTGTGGAGCAGGTGTCGCTGGACGAAACCGGCCTGCGCATCTGCCGCGTCGATGGCGGTGGCCAGGCGCACCGGGCAGTGCTGGACCCCTACTGGGCCCGGGTGCGGCTGGCGGAAGGCGGCCGGCTGCTGGTAGGCCATCGCGGCCGGCAGAGCGAGATCGGCCTGTTCCTGAATGCCGACGAGAAGCGCGATCTGGCTGAGGCGCTCGGACGGGCCCTGGCCCGGTATCGCGAGCCGCGTTTCAACAACCCGCAGCTGCGCTGAAAAGAACGCCCTGGCCGCATCGATGCGGCCAGGGCGCGGACGTCCCGCGGCCGGCCCTTCCGGGAGAGGGCCCGCCGGAACTCGCACGACCGAAGCGTCCAACGTACTCGATTCGAGATCGAAACAACGTGGCCTTGTAGTGAAATCGCCGAAATGGTGAGTTTGGGCGTCGGACATCGCCTGCCGCCGGGACGCTGCAGGTCGTGGCCATAAAGGGAGGAACGCAATGCGAATCATGCCACTGGCCGGTGCCGTCGGCGCCGTGATCGAGGATGTCAGCCTTTCAGCCGAGATGGATGCCGCGAAGGTGGCGGCGATCCGCTCGGCCTGGCTCAAGCATGGCGTGGTGTTCTTCCACGGCCAGGAGCTGCCACCGGCCGAATTCCTTGGCTTGGCGCGCCGCTTCGGCACCCCGGTGGAATACCCGTTCGTCAAGGGCATCGACGGCTTCGCCGAGATCATCCCGGTGCTGAAGCTGCCGCATGAGCGGGTGAATTTCGGCGGCGTCTGGCACACCGACACTGCCTATCTCGACGCACCGCCGATGGCGACGATGCTGGTGGCGCGGGAAGTGCCGGCGGCCGGCGGCGACACC
>CAXTJY010000127.1:0-9013 GCA_964244395.1 uncultured Rhodovarius sp. | reverse complement strand
TCAGCGCGCTGGGGCCTTATTCCTACACCTCGATCCTATGGGCGACCTTGCTGGGCATCGTGGTGTTCGGCACCTGGCCCGGGGTCAGCATGGGCGCCGGGGCAGCGCTGATCGTGGCCGCGGGGCTGTATATCCTCCATCGAGAAATGAAACGGACGAAGCGTTGAACATACCTTTCCTGCGGGACGACAGTGCGGTGGTGGGCCAGGTGCAGCAGGTGGCGCCGGGGGTGCGGCGGCTGCTGTGCGGCAACCCTGGGCCGTTCACCTGGCGCGGGACGAATACCTATCTGATCGGCGAGGCGGGGGTGGCAGTGCTGGACCCGGGGCCGGAGGATGCGGCGCACCTCGCAGCCATCCTCAAGGCGGTGTCGGGTGCCACGGTCACGCATATCCTGGTCAGCCACACGCATCGCGACCACTCGCCCGGGGCAAAGGCGCTGGCGGAGGCGACGGGGGCGCCGACGCTGGGCTTCGGGCCGCATAGGACGCCGGGGAGCGGGGGGGATGAGGAGTTCTCGCCGGCGATCCGCCTGCGCGATGGCGAGGTCATCCCAGGCGATGGCTGGCGGCTGACGGCGCTGCACACGCCCGGGCACTGCGCTAACCACCTGGCCTTCGCGATGGACGGGAACGGCGTGCTGTTCTCGGCCGACCATGTGATGAGCTGGAGCAGCACCGTGGTCAGCCCGCCCGACGGCAACATGCGCGACTACATGAACAGCCTGGGCAAGCTGCGGGCGCGGGAGGGGCGCGATACGCTCTACCTGCCCGGCCACGGGCCGCCGCTGCCGGAGCCGATGCCTTTCATCGATGCCCTGGCGACGCATCGGCGGCGGCGCGAGGCGCGGGTGGTGGCGGCGCTGCGGGAGATGGGGCGGGCGACGGCGGCGGGGCTGGTGGGGCCGGTCTACGGGCCGATGGACCCGAAGCTGACCGGGGCGGCGGGGCGGAGTTTGTTGGCGAACCTGGTGATGCTGGAGGAGGACGGGGTGGTCAGGCGGGAGGGGGAGGAATGGTCGCTGACCTGACTCGCGCCAAGCTGTCTTCCGCGGCACGCAGAAGAGTCTGCGCGACCGCCATCAAGCCACCCGCTATCTGGCCTTCAGTGAGGCCGTCGAGGACGAGGAGGCCTTGCGAGGCCTGCATTCCCGCATTCCGTGCCAAACCAGTCAGAACCGCCCGATACGCCTCTTCCCGGCCTGCGAGCTCGGCTTCCTCCAGGCCTTCCCCCAGTTCCGTAAGCTTAAATCGGCCGCCGCCTCGTTCTTCCACCGCCACCAGGATGGCTGTGCCGGAAGGCAGCGTCATCGGCATGCGCACCAGCGCCCGCCCCTGTACCATGGCGACGGAGACCAGTTCGCGTACCGCGTGTTCCACGATATCCGACAGCCCGCGCTGGACGACTGTGTCAGCCATGACGACCGCTCCTCTTCAATGTCTCACCTACCATGGCGGAAGCGGGATGTCAGCGAGATCGCTCACGTTCCAGGCGGCCGCAGCGTATCGAAGGAGGTCTGGCCAGGAAGGGTCGCCCGACATGGGCACAGCCACCGGCAAGCCCGACGCGACGGCCTCGGTGAGCCCCATGGCGAGCTGGGCGTTGTGGTCGGCGGCATGGTGGTGGCTACCGTGCATGAGAGTGAAGCGCCATTCGGTCGGACCAACGGCCCGGTTGCTGTGTGGCCTGCTGGGACGCCAGTCGAGCCGTTCAAAAGCGCGCCAAACGCCGGCGCTCTCTCCGAGTAGGCCGAGACTGACATTGCCATCCGGCAGGGCGGCCGAAGCCCTTCCGAACATCCGTAGCCCCAGTTCTCCCGCATCCGCGATAATCTCGACTTCAAACCGGAAATTGCGGTTCCCATCGGTCTGCCACTGGATGGCTGCTGCCGGCCGCTTTGGAATGGCCAGCAGCATGGCTGCCAAAAGCGGGTGCGTCAGCGTTCGTTCTGCCGACGGTTCATGCCTAGGAAGCGTATCAAGGGCCGAGTTCCGCGGGCCTCCACAGGCATCGCGCGCCAAGCCAGGAACTCGGCGAGGATGACCGCCGTGATGCTTGCCATCCCTGCCGCCCGTGCTGCTGCGGCCGAGAAAAAGCCAAGCTCCTCCAGCTCACCGCTGCTGCGGAGGTCACCGTGAACGGCGCTCGCTTGCGCGATCAGGAAGCGGGCGTTGAAGCGCATGGGTCGGCCGGGGGGCGTCACCGCGCGGCACAGGTAGTCGAGCCGCGAAAGGTCGGGCGGTTCGCCCAAGGTGAGGCCGGTTTCCTCCTGCAGCTCGCGCGCCGCGGCCACGGCGCAGGCGCGTGCGAGGCGGGGGGTGCCGACGCGGCTCAGCGCGGCCAGCACCTCGGGGCGCAATTCGGCGACAGCCTGCCCCGCGGCGTCCGCGGGATCGACCCGGCCGCCGGGGAAGACCATGACATCGGGCATGAACCGCAGGGATTTGTGCCGGCGGCCCATCAGCAGTTCAGGGCCGTCGGACCCATCGCGCCAGACCAGGAGGGAGGCGGCGTGACGCGGGCGCACGGCGCGGCGGACACGGCCCGCGACGTCGGCGCCGCCGGGGTTGTCGAAGGGAGGGGCCGTGGACATCAGATGGCGCGGGCGGCGGCCAGGCCGCTGTCGAGGCAAGGCGCCTCCGGGCGCGGTCCCCGCTCAGTCAAGCGCGAAGCCACGCCACTTCAGCCAGGCGCGAAACCCGGCGCGCTCCGGCACGCCGAGCTGGCGGGACGCGTTGGCCGACCAGGTCTCGCTGGCAGGCCCGAACACCTCCGGGTAGCGCGGCTTGGCCGGGGGGCGCAGGGCGTCGTAGGCCGGCAGGGCGGCTTCCAGCCCGGTATCGTCGTATCGCTCGCGGTGCACCACCACGGATTGCGGCAGGCGGGGCGAGACCCGCTCGCGGGCCGCGGGCCAGCCCAGCGTCAGGCCGGCCACGGGGAAGACGCCGCGCGGCAGGCCCAGCAGGGGGCCGATCTTCTCCAGGTGATTGCGCACGTAGGAAATCGGGCACGTCCCCAGCCCCGCCCCCTCGGCGGCCAGGATGGCGTGCGCCATGGCCACGGAGGCATCCACCGTGCAGTTCAGGAAGGTGTCCATGTTGTTGTTGGCGTGTTCGCGGCCATGGATTTCGCAGATGCGCTGGCCGCGCCGCATGTCACCGCAGAAAAGCAGCAGCACCGGGGCGTCGGCGATCCAGGGCATGGTGCCGATCCAGCCGGCGATCGCGGCGATCTTCGCCCGGTCGCGCAGCACGAGGATGGCGTACTGCTGGAGGTCGGACTTGCTGGGCGCCGACTGCGCCGCCGCCAGCACCGTGTTCAGCAGCGCATCGTCCAGCGGGGTGTCGGCGTATTTCCGGGTAACGCGCCGGTCCAGCACCATGGCGAGGCCGGGCGGGATCTCGGCCGGTGCGTCGAAGGGCGGCGCGCCGTAACGCGCCGCCAGCAGGTCGTGCGGTGAGCCGGTCACACCGGATCCCAGCTGAACACGTCGCCCGAGCGCTCCATAGGCACGAAGCCGGTGCGGAATGCCGGCAGCGCGATCTCGGCGATTTTCTCAGGCGTCCAGCCGCTCTCGCTGTGGACGCTGCGGATCGGCCTGTTCTGGCTGAACAGGAACAGCTCGTGCATGCGCGGCGCGAATATCTGGCCCGTCACCTCCTTCGCCGCGTCCGACGCCAGGAACACCGCCAGCGGCGCGTTCTTCTCCGGCCCCATCTTCATGATGCGCTCCACCCGCGCCTTCTGCTCCGGCGTCTCGGCCGGGATGGACGACGTCATCCGGCTCCAGGCGAAGGGCGCCAGGCAGTTGGAGCGGACGTTGTAGCGCTTCATGTCCAGCGCGATCGACTTGCTCAGCGCCACGATCCCCAGCTTGGCCGCCGAGTAGTTGGCCTGGCCGAAATTGCCGATGAGGCCCGACG
Organism: uncultured Rhodovarius sp.; assembly: GCA_964244395.1. Taxonomy (GTDB): domain Bacteria; phylum Pseudomonadota; class Alphaproteobacteria; order Acetobacterales; family Acetobacteraceae; genus Rhodovarius. The sequence continues at coordinate 5,090 of CAXTJY010000127.1, read as the reverse complement.
TGCTGGTGATGTGGACGAAGCTGCCGCCCTCCTGCTTGCGGAAGTGCTCGGCGGCGGCGCGGCTGACGAAGAAGGTGCCGTTCAGGTGCACATTGATCACGCTGAGCCATTCCTCCGGCGTCATGCGATGAAAAATCTGGTCGCGCAGGATGCCGGCGTTGTTGACCACGATGTCGACCCGGCCGAAGGCGTCCAGCGCGGCGCCGACGATCTTCTGCGCGTTGGCCCACTCCGCCACGCTGTCGGTGTTGATGACGGCCTGGCCGCCGGCCTGTTCGATGATCGCCTTGGTCTGTTCAGCCGGCGTGGTCGAGAAACCCTCGCCGCCCAGCGATGCGCCGATGTCGTTGATGAGCACCTTGGCACCCGCCGCCGCCATGGCGATGGCGATCTCGCGGCCGATGCCGCCCCCGGCGCCGGTGACGATGGCGACTTTTCCCTCAAGCATCATATCTACGTCTTCCTGCCCATGAATTGGTCAGCCAAGCCTAGACGCGGCCTGACAGCGCGTGAAGCCGCCTTGCCCCCCGCGGGCTGGTTCGGCCGCGGCGTGCCGGCCATGGCGTTGGTCACCCCCGATGCCATCGGCAAGACGCATTGCGGGCTCTCCCCGCAGCTCCGAGCCCGTGCGCCACTCCTCCATGGAACCGGCGGCTGTCGACATTCCTGTGCGACGTGACAGTCAGGCAGCGTCCTACAAGCACTCCATCGCCCCACGCCTTCCAGCAGCGCGACGCCAGGCGATGGCGGCGCCGTTCGTGCGGAAGTGTCGCCACCCCAGCGTGCGCTGTCGAAGGATGGTCAGCCGTCCGAGCGGCCACGAATCGGCATCGAAGTCGCAGATGTCGCGCCAACGCTCCCCGATGCGCTGCATCAGGACGCCATGAGCGGTTCGGCTGCCCGAAAGCGGCGCCCAGCTGAACATCAGGAACACCTCCGGCCGGCCGTCGCCATTGAGATCGACGATGCGCCAGCCGAGGTTGCGTGAGGGATCGAAGTTGAAGGGCCGCCCCCGCTCGGTGTTTCGGCCTTGCGCCATCCCGTCCATGTCGTGCGCCATGGCTTCGGCGAAGGGATGGTCGCTCTGGCGAAAATCATCGATGGCGGCGATGATCAAGGAGGGCATGGTGTGCCAGCGAAGCACCCGGCCACCACGTACCTCGGCCACCGCCGGGGTCGTCATGATCAGGAGTGGAACAATCAAGCAGAGCATGCAGCCAGCCGCGCGACGGGCCGGGCTCGGCCAAAGCGATATGGGGCCTGCACCGCGACGGTGACGGGCGCCGGCCCATTCCCAGCTGATCTTCATGGCCGTAGGACCGAGCGATACTCGGTCTGCGCGAATTTCCTCAAACGTCGCTCCACTTCGTTGAAGACGGATCGATCACCTCGACGGTTTGCTATGCTTGGGGGCTGCGGCCGCCCGGCTTCAACGTGGCGGAGAAATCTCGTCGTGCCCTGCGCGCCTTCCCGGTGCGCGGCAGCCGCGAGCCCCGCCTCGGTCACGGTGAAAGGCTCCTGCCCCGGTGCAAATCCCTGGAACTGGCGCCCCACGAAGCGATAGGTGCCGAAGGCGGCCAGCTGCTGCTCGTTGCGCCGCATGATGTCGTTCAACGCCTGCTCCTGCGCTGACGGATTGGCCAGGAACTCTTCGGCGGAACTGACGCCGGAAGCACGGGCACGTACTGCCCATCGACCCTCGTGCAGCCACCCGGCATCCGTCATGGCGTCAGGCAGAAGCTGGTAGCGCCCCAAGGCCAGCCCGTTGCGCGCGCCATACCCGAAATCCCTTGGGCTCCCGCGGCTTTCCTCCTCCGCGATCGCCTCGCGCCAGGAACGGTTCGGCTGATCAAACCATTCATTTCCCACCGGCGCGGCATGTTGCCGCCGCGGCGCACCCCGCTGATGCGCCGACACATGCTCGGTCGCATTGTTCTCACCCCGGCGGTCGTATGCCCGCACGGAGACAATGGTCCGCTCGCCGTCGATCTGGCGACCCGTCGCGTCGCGCGGCATGTCGCCCGGGTAGCGTTCCTGGAAGGCGCGGCCCACCGACGCTCGATACCGGTCCCCCTCCGCGCTCCGGGCACGATAGCGAGGATCGCTGATCATCTGTCGGAGTTGAGGTTCGATCATCACGGGCTCCTTGCGCTCAAGCGGTCAAACATAAGCCGAAATTCCTGCATAGGTAAAGGAATAAATACACCCGGGCCTGGATGTGGGAATGGCTGGCTGCTGAGATTTGCGCTCGCGGGAACCGGTTTCACGCGCCCCTCTGGGACGTTTCCCGCAGTGCGCGCCCGTCCCCTGCCCATGAATTGATCAGCCTTGCCTGGCCGCGGGCCGCCAGCCGGCGAGGTCGCCTTGCCCCGGGCCGAGTTCCGCCGCAGCGTGCCGGCTATGTCGTTGGTCACCCTCGATGCGGTCGGCAAGACCTATAGCGGCCGCTCCGGCGACTACGAGGCGGTGCGCGACTTCTCGTTGGAGTTGGCAGAGGGCGAGTTCTTCTGCCTGCTAGGCACCTCCGGCTGCGGCAAGACCACCGTGCTCAATCTGTTGGCGGGCTTCGAGGCGCCGACGCGGGGCCGCATCACGCTGCATGGCCGGCCGGTGACGCGGCCGGGGGCCGAGCGCGGCGTGGTCTTCCAGGGCACCGACAGCCTGTATGACTGGCTGGATGCGCGGGACAATATCGCCTTCGGGCCGCGCCTGGCGGGGGTGCCGAGGGCGGCGCGGCGGGCCGCAGCGGAGCGCTACCTGACCCTGGTCGGCCTGGCCGGCCAGGGCGACAAGCACCCGGCCGAACTGTCGGGCGGCATGAAGCAGCGCATCCAGATCGCCCGCGCCCTGGCCAACGACCCCGCGCTGCTGCTGATGGACGAACCCTTCGGCGCACTGGACGCGATGACCCGCAACATCCTGCAGGGGGAACTGACCCGAATCTGGCAGAGCGCGAAAAAAACCATCCTGTTCATCACCCACGACATCGAGGAGGCCTGCGGGTTGGCCACCCGCATCGGTGTCATGAAGCGGGGCCCCGGCGGCACGCTGAAGGCGGTGGTGCCGGTGGCCCTGCCCTTCCCGCGCGACCGGACTTCGGATGGCTTCATGACGGTGTTTCGCCAGGTGCATGGGCTGATTCGCGAGGAGATCGTGGCGTGAGCCGCGCCGTCTCCATCGCCGGCACCCTGGCCGGCTTCGCCCTGTTCTTCGTCGTCTGGCACCTCGCCGCCATCTTCCTGGTGAAGTCGGCGCTGTTTCCTTCGCCGCTCCCCGTCCTGGCCCGTGCCGGCTATCTTCTGGAAGAAGGTATCCTGCAGGAGCAGGTCTGGGCCTCGATCCGCCGCATCGCCCAGGGCTTCGCGCTCGGCACCGCGCTCGGCATCCCCATCGGCCTGGCCATCGGCAGCTTCCGCCCGGTGCGCCTGCTGCTGGAACCCTGGACCGAATTCCTGCGCTTTATCCCCGCCGTGGCGATGATCACCGTCTCGGTCATCTGGTTCGGCATCGGCGAGGAGAGCAAGGTCTTCCTCATCGCCTACACCACCATCTTCGTCATCATCATCAGCACCGCCGCCGGCGTCGGCGCGGTGGAGCGCAACAAGATCCGCGCCGCCCAGGCGCTGGGGGCCAGCCAGTGGCAGGTGTTCGCGCTGGTGGCGCTGCCGGCCACCGTGCCCTTCATCCTGACCGGCATGCGGCTGGCCATGGCCAACAGCTTCGTCACCATCGTCGCCGCCGAGCTGGTGGCCAGCAATGATGGCCTGGGCAAGATGCTGTGGGACGCCCGGCTGTTCATGGAGATCAACGACATCTTCGTGGCGCTGGTCACGCTGGGCCTGCTGGGCTTTAGCGCCGACCGCCTGTTCCGACTGCTGATCCGCGCCTTCGCCGGGCGCTACAACCCGACCATGTAGGAAACCCGCCATGCAACGCCGCGCCCTCCTCGCCACCCCGCTCGCCCTCCCGGCCCTCGCCCAGACGCCCATCGCCATGACCATCGCGACCGGGGTCGACCCCTCCTTCGCGCCCTTCTACATCGCGCGCGAGGCCGGCATCTTCACCCGCAACGGCCTGAACGTGACCGTCAACACCGGCCCCTCCGGTTCGGCCATGATCGCCTTCCTGGTCGGCAACCAGATCAACGCGGCCTATGGCGCGGAGCAGGCCGGCGTGTCCGCCCATCTGGTCGACCCCAATGTGGTCGCGGTGGCCGAGGGCACGCAGCTGCTGCGCTGGATCAGCATCCTGGCCCGCGGCATCGACAGCATGGACGGCCTGAAGGGCAAGCGCGTGGGCGTGGCGCGCGGCACGGGATCGGAGACGTTCTGGCTCTCCGTCATCCGCCGCCTGAACCTCAATGCGGCCGACTACACCATCGTCAACGTCGAGGCGCCGGAAATGGTCGCGGCCCTGGAGCGGGGCAACATCGACGCCTTCGCAGTGTGGGAGCCATGGCCGACGCGGGCCATGCGCGCCATCCCCGGCACCCGCATCCTGCTGAGCAACGACGCGATCCAGATCCAGTCCAATTACGTCTACATGAACAAGGCCTGGGCGGAGGCGAATGCGGAGGCGACGAACCGCTTCATGCGCAGCATGGTGGAGGCGCAGCAGCTCATCGCCGCCCAGCCGGCGGATGCGGCGGGGCATGTGGCGCGCTTCCTGCGGCAGGACCGCGGCTTCATCGCCGAACTGATGGGCAAGCTGGAATTCCGGATGAACCTGGGCCCCGACAGCCAGGCGCATATGCAGGTGGCCATCGACCAGCTGCGGGGCATGAATCGCCTGCCGCGCGAGGTGACACCGGCGCAGATGCTGTGGAGCGACCCGCTGGCCCGGGTGGCGGCCGACCGCGTCCGGCTGGCGTGACGGCGCCGCTCCTGGTGCACTTTACCGCCGGCGAGGCGGGGGAATGGGCGGTGCGCGAGGTGCGCGCCGTGCGCGGCCCGACGCTGGAGCCGGCGCCCCGGCTGGCGGTGACTGAGGGCACGGCACCGCCGACCGGCGCCTGGAGCCTGCGCGGGGTGGTCAGTAGCCTGCGCTACACCACCACGGCCGAGCGCGCCGCGCTGGCCGCGAAGCTGCAG
>CAXTJY010000126.1:8017-9046 GCA_964244395.1 uncultured Rhodovarius sp. | reverse complement strand
AGCGCCGGGCCCGCCGCGCGCCGCCCTCGGCCCCGTCTGCGCCCGTCGCCGGCGTACCCCAACCGCCTTCCCCCACGGGTGCGCACCCGATGCCGGTCGCGGGGTCCGTTGCCCGCGAGTTCGGTGCCGCCGGCGAGGCCGGGCCGGCCCGCGGCATGACGCTGGCCGCCGGCCCGCGCGCCCGCGTCGTCGCCCCTTGCGCCGGCCGGGTAGCCTTCGCCGGCGCCTTCCGCAGCTACGGCCAGCTCGTCATCATCGATTGCGGCGCCGGTACCCACTTGGTCCTGGCGAGGATGGAGCGGCTGGACACCGCCACCGGCGAACGGGTGCTGGCCGGCGAACCGGTCGGCAGCCTGCCGGGCGAACAGCCGCAGCTCTATGTCGAGCTGCGCCGCAACGGCCAGCCCAGCGACCCGCGGGGCTTCTTCAGCGGCCGGGGGTAGGCCTCATGCGCATGCGCGGCATGGTGGCCGGTTACTCCCGCCGCCCCGTCGCCGTGATGCCCAGCTGCCGCACCACCGCCGCGGGCCCCTGCTGCGCGGTCTGCCCGAGCGCCAGGAAGGGCACCGGTCCGGTCGGCCGCGCCTCCACCTCGACCAGGTTGATCTCACCGCGGATGAAGCGCAGCAGCACCTCCCGCAGGCCATCCAGCGCTGGGCTCGGTGAACCGCTGCTGAGCGTCGCCCCTACCATCTGGGCGTATTGGTCGCGCACCGCCTGCTCGGTCGTGCCGGTGCGCTGCGCCTGGGTGCGTACGGCACGGCCGTACAGCGACTGGTCCACATAGCGCAGCCGGGCATTCAGCAGCCGCATCCGACTCGGGTCATTCCGCTGCGCTGCTTCGGGCGTGTAGCCGTCGATCCCCAGCGCCAGCGCAATGGCCCCCAGCTGTCGCACCCCCAGCGCGAAGGCAGGCACCAGCAACCGGCCTGCCGTGGCGTCATAAGTGCCCTCGAAGCTCAGCGAGCTTTCCAGCCGGTCCAGCCCGATCGCATCGAAGAAGGCACTGGTCGGCGGCGCCCGCTCCGC
>CAXTJY010000126.1:0-8007 GCA_964244395.1 uncultured Rhodovarius sp. | reverse complement strand
GAGAGGCGTGGACCGACCCGGTCGATGTGGAGGGACCGCGCAGCGCCAACCGCCCGGTGCCGGAGCCCTGGGCGTCCGTCTCACCCTCGATGGCCAGGGATTCGAGGCCGCCCAGCGTCACGCCGGCGCCGCGCATCACCACCCCCTCCAGCGCCACCATCTGCCGGCCGGCCGGCTGCGTGGCGGGGCCGCGGCGCTGCGACAGCGCCGTCGTCAGGCTCGCCATGTCCGGCCCCGCCACCGCCAGCCGCGCCACGGTGAAGGCGTCGATCGGGTTGTCCGGAATCCCGGTGAAGGACATGCCGGTGATCTCGCCCTCCGTCCGTCGGCCGATGCCCCAGTTGTTCAACGTGATGCGGCCCAGGGTGAAGCTCGGCCGGCCGGGGCCGGCAAAATTCTCCACCACCAGGGTGGACAGCTTCACGTCGTCCGGTTGCGGGCTCTGCCCCGGCGGGCGGCGGCGCACCGCCAGCCCCGTTACCTCGATGCTGTCCATGCCGATTGGCCCGGTGGGCGTCACCCCACGAACCTCGCGGGCATTCAGCCGCGCGACGCCGTCCGGCCGCAGCCCGATGAGCGTCAGCGACGCGATGGTCGTCCGCTCGGCGCCCTGGGTCAGCACCACATTCTCCAGTGCCGCGCCATCGCCGGTGCCGGTCGGTAGGTGCGCGGTGATGGCGGTGGCGCGCTCGAAGGTCAGTGTGCTGCCGGCCGGCAGCATGGCGCGAAGCTGCCGCACCGTGGCCGGCTCCTGGGCGCGGGCGACGTGCCCGAATGGACCGGCTGTGGCGAGCAGGATGGCGAGGGCGGCGAGACGCATCGGCGAGAACTCCCTGTGCAGCTGGCAGCCTATCGCAAAGCCATCGCGCGGCCAGCCCTGGCAGCCCTGGGAAGGCATGACCATGTCTTGAGCGATGAGTGCGCTGACGCCCAAGCCGGCCAACCCTGCCGTCGCCGCCTTCCTGGCCAAGGTGAACGCCGTGGCGGCGCGCCCGGCCGCCGAACCGGGTCGCCTGCTCTTCATCATGGACGCCACCGCCAGCCGCCAGCCGAGCTGGGACCGCGCCTGCCACCTGATGGGCGACATGTTCGCCGCAACCAGCGGGGTCGGCGCGCTGGCGATCCAGCTGGCCTATTGGCGCGGCCACATGGAATTCGCCGCCACCCCGTTCCTGGCCGACAGCGCCGAGCTGACCCGCCGCATGGCCGGGGTGCGCTGCCTGGGTGGTCAGACCCAGCTGCTGCGCGCCCTGCTGCACGCGCTGGACGAAAGCAAGCGCAACCAAATTCGCGCCTGCGTGCTGGTGGGCGACGCGCTGGAGGAGGCGCTGGACCCGATCTGCCACGCCGCCGGGCAGCTCGGCCTGCACGGCACGCCGATCTTCGCTTTCCACGAGGGTGGCGAGCCGAAGAGCGCGGAGGGCTTCCGCCAGATCGCCAGGCTTTCCGGCGGCGCCTTCGCGCCCTTCGATGCCGGCAGCGCGGATGCCCTGCGAGACCTGCTGCGCGCGGTGGCGGTGTTCGCCGCCGGCGGCCGCGCCGGGCTGGCGGCGCTGCCCGGCCCCGCCGCCCGGCATGTGGCGGCGCAGCTGCGATGATCTGGTTGCTGGCCGGTCTCGGCGGCTTTCTGCTGCTCTACGTCCTGCTCCGCGCCTTCGCCGACGCCACGCCGGCCCAGGCCCGGCAAGGGGTGGTGCTGGGCAGCGCCACGCTGGGTGCGTTGCTGGTGGCAGTGATGATCCTGGCCGGGCGGGCCAACATGGCAATCACGGGCGCAGTGTTGTTTGGGCCGGCGATCTGGCGCTGGTGGAAGGGCTTCAAGGCCAAACAGGCGTTTTCCCAGGGCGCCGCCGCGGGCGAGACGGCGGTGGACACCGCGACTTTGGAGATGCGGCTGGACCTCGCTTCCGGCGAGATGCGCGGCCGGGTGAAGCGCGGCGTCTTCGCCGGCCAGTCGCTGGCCGACCTCGCCTTGCCGCGTCTGCTGGAATTGTTGGCCGATTGCCGGGCGGACGACCCGGACAGCGTGCCGCTGCTGGAAGCCTGGCTCGACCGCGTCGCGCCGGAATGGCGGGTGCCGGAGCCGCCTTTGGACCGGGCCGCTGCCCTCGAACTGCTCGGCCTGGTCGAGGGCGCCAGCGAGGCCGACATCCGCGCCGCGCATCGCCGGGCGATGCGCGCGGCCCACCCTGATACGGGCGGCGACGCGGCGCTGGCGGCCCGGCTCAACGCAGCGCGGGATTTCCTGCTGGGCGATTGATCGGTGGCCGGTGCGGTTCGGGCATCGGCCGTCGGCCGCGCCACTCGGATGCCGGCTGTTAATCCCCACCGTGACAAGCCACGTGCGGGCGTGGCAAACCCGCCTCGCACAGGAGAATTCGTGAATGCTGAAGCCGCTGAAGAAAGCCGTCCTCCCCGTGGCCGGCCTCGGCACCCGTTTCCTCCCCGCCACCAAGGCCACCGCCAAGGAGATGCTGCCGGTGGTGGATCGGCCGCTGATCCAATACGCGGTGGATGAGGCGCGCGCCGCCGGCATCGAGCAGTTCTGCTTCATCACCGGGCGCGGCAAGACCGCCATCGTCGAGCATTTCGACGTCGCCTACGAGTTGGAGCGGACGTTGGAAGCCCGTGGCAAGGCGAAGGAGTTGGCCGAGTTGCGGGCAGAGCAGCTCGACCCCGGCAGCATCACCACCGTTCGCCAGCAGGTGCCGATGGGCCTGGGCCACGCCATCTGGTGCGCGCGGAGCTTCATCGCCGACGAACCCTTCGCCATCCTGCTGCCCGACGATTTGATGCAATGCGAGACCTCCTGCACGGCGCAGCTCGCCGAGGCCTATCGGGAGACCGGCGGCAACGTCGTCGCTATCGAGGAAGTGCCGATGGACCGGGTCAACAAATACGGCGTGCTGGACATCGACCAGGATATGGGCCGGCTGGTCAGCATCAAGGGCCTGGTCGAGAAGCCCGCTATCGAGGACGCGCCCTCGAACCTCACCATCATCGGCCGCTACGTGCTGATGCCGGAGGTGATCCCGCATCTGGCAAAGATGGAAAAGGGCGCCGGCGGCGAGGTGCAGCTGACCGACAGCATGGCCAAGCTGATCGGCACCCAGCCCTTCCACGGGCTGCGCTATGAGGGCAGGCGCTTCGATTGCGGCGACAAGCTAGGCTATCTGGAGGCGCAGATCGCCTTCGCGCTGAAGCGGCCCGAAATGGCGGCGCAGGTGCGCGAGTTCCTGAAGCAGTATGCATAAGCACGGGTCGGGCCGGGATTGACGCCGCAACCCCCCTTCAGGAGATCGTAAATGCGTATCGCCATCCTGGGCGCCGGCTATGTTGGGCTCGTTTCCGGCGCCTGCTTTGCCGAATTCGGCGTCGACGTGGCGCTCATGGACAGCGATGCCGGCAAGATCGAGGCGCTGCGCGCCGGCCGCATGCCGATCTACGAACCGGGGCTGGACCGCCTGGTGGCCGACAACGTGCGGGACGGCCGGCTGCACTTCCACGATACGCTGGAGGGGGCGATGGCCGGCGCCGATGCGGTATTCCTCGCCGTCGGCACCCCGGCCCGCCGGGGCGATGGCCATGCCGATCTTAGCTACGTCTTCGCCGCCGCCGAGCAGGTGGCGCGCACCGCGAGCGGGCCGCTCACGCTGGTGACGAAATCCACCGTGCCGGTCGGTACCGGGGCCCGGATCGCCACGCTGTTGCGCGCCATCCGGCCCGACATCGCCGTCGCCTCCAACCCGGAATTCCTGCGGGAGGGCGCCGCCATCGGGGACTTCATGCGGCCGGACCGGGTGGTGATCGGCGTCGAGCCCGGGCCGCTGGGCGAACAGGCGCTGGCGACGCTCAAGCGCCTGTATCGGCCGCTGTATCTGATCGAGACGCCGATCGTGGCGACCAGCCTGGAAACCGCGGAAATCATTAAATATGCCGCCAACTCCTTCCTGGCGATGAAGGTGAGCTTCATCAACGAGGTAGCGAATCTGTGCGAAAAGGCCGGCGCCGACGTGCATGACGTGGCCCGCGGCATCGGCCTGGATGGTCGCATCGGCCGCAAGTTCCTGCATCCCGGCCCAGGCTATGGCGGCAGTTGCTTCCCGAAGGACACGCTGGCCTTCGCCCGCACCGCGCAGGATCTGGGCGCGCCGCTACGGCTCATCGAGGCGACCATCGCGGTCAACGATGCCCGCAAGCAGGAGATGGCGCGTCGGGTGATCGCGGCCTGCGGCGGCGACGTCGCTGGCAAGCGCATCGCCGTGCTGGGCCTCGCCTTCAAGCCGGAGACCGACGACATGCGCGATGCCCCCGCCCTGGTGGTGCTGCCTGAGCTGGCCACCGCCGGTGCCGTCGTCGTCGGCTACGACCCTGAGGGGATGGAGCAGGCGCGGCCCATGCTGCCGGCGGCCATCACCTACGCCGCCACCGCCATGGAGGCGCTGGCCGGCGCCGACGCCGCGGTGCTGCTGACGGAATGGAACGAGTTCCGCGCCCTGTCGCCCGACCGTTTGGCCGCCGCCATGCGCGGCCGCGTGATGCTGGATTTCCGCAACGTGTACGAGCCCGCCGCCATGCGCGAGGCGGGCTTCGAATACCATTCGATAGGGAGGCCATGATGGCCGGCTTCACGCACCAGTTCCACGCCACCAGCCTGCGGGAATACGACATCCGGGGCATCATCGGCGAGACGCTGACGGGCGACGATGCCTTCGCCATCGGCCGCTGCTTCGGCACCGCGGTGGCGCGCGCCGGCGGCAGGAAGGTGGCGGTCGGCTTCGACGGCCGCCTCTCCTCGCCCATGCTGGAGGAGCGGCTGGTGGCCGGGCTGATGGCGAGCGGCATGGCGGTCAGCCGCGTCGGCCTGTGCCCGACGCCCATGCTGTACTATGCCGCCTACGCCCTGGCCGCCGACGGCGCGGTGATGGTGACCGGCAGCCACAACCCGCCGAACTACAACGGCTTCAAGAGCATGATCGGCAAGAAGCCGTTCTTCGGCCAGGACATCCAGGCCCTGGGCGCCATGGCCGCCGCCGGCGATGTGGTGGCCGAGACGACCGGCAGCCAGACCAGCGTCGATATCGCCGAGGACTACGTGGTCCGCATGCTCAAGGATTACGACGGCACCCGTGGCCTGAAGGTGGTGTGGGACCCGGGCAATGGCTCGGGCGGCAAGATCACCGAGATGCTGGCCGCCCGCCTGCCGGGCGAGCACCACGTCATCAACGCCGAGATCGACGGCAACTTCCCCAACCACCATCCCGACCCCACGGTGCTGAAGAATCTGGAGCAGATCATCGCCAAGGTCGCGACGACCGGCGCCGACCTCGGCATCGCCTTCGACGGCGACGCCGACCGCATCGGCGTGGTGGATGGCGAGGGCCACATGCTGTTCGGCGACCAGCTGCTGGTGGTGCTGGCGCGCGACGTGCTGAAGAACCACCCCGGCGCCACCATCATCGCCGACGTGAAGGCGAGCCAGGTGCTGTTCGACGAGGTCGCCCGCGCCGGCGGCGTGCCGCTGATGTGGAAGACCGGGCACTCGCTGATCAAGCAGAAGATGGCCGAGACCGGCAGCCCGCTGGCCGGCGAGATGAGCGGGCACACCTTCTTCGCCGACAAATGGTACGGCTTCGACGATGCGCCCTACTCTGCCGTCCGCCTGCTCGGCATCCTGGGCCGTGCCAGCGAAAGCCTGGCCGAGATGCGCCGTGCGCTGCCGCAGGTGCTGAACACGCCCGAGCTGCGCTTCAACTGCGATGAGGAGCGCAAATTCGAGGTCGTAAAGGAGGTGCAGGCGCGCCTCGCTGCTGCCGGCGCCAAGGTCCAGGCCGTGGACGGGGTGCGGGTGCTGACCGAGGATGGCTGGTGGCTGTTGCGCGCCTCGAACACCCAGGCGGTGCTGGTAGCCCGCGCCGAGGGATCGAGCGAGGCAGGGCTGGAACGCCTCAAGGCCAGCCTGGCGGAGCAGATCGTGCTCAGCGGCCTGGCCGTGCCCGATTTCTCGGGCGAGAATGCAGGGCACTGACTGAAGGCCGAAGCGGGTGCGCGGGGTGAGGATGCCGGCCATTGAAGTCGTCCCGCCCCATGCGCATCATCAGGGCCACCGAAGGGACATTCCGATGATTCGCGCTGTGGCATGGGTGGGATTGGTCCTGGCGGCGATGCTGCTGCCGGCGCAGGCGCAGCTGGTGCAGGGTGGCAAGCCCGGCACACTGCCGCAGAAGCCGGGCATCGACGCGACCCCTCCCGGCACCTGCTCGACCGAGGACGCCCAGCGCGTCGAGGCCGCCTTCGTCGAGGCCGGCCGCCTCACCCGCAACGCCATCCAGGCGCTCGACGCCAACCCGGAGCTGCCGGAGTTCCGCCGCTGGTTCGGCGCCGGCCCGACCGCGCCGGTGCGCCGCAACCTGGTGCTGATCAGTGACTACCTGGCCCGCCGCCGGCCGCCGCAGATCGCCTGCAACCCGCCGGCGATGTGCCCGCGTGGCCGCTTCGCCTATACCATGACGCAAAGCGGCGCGATGGGCTTCTGCGAGCTGTTCTTCAACGCACGGCAGGACGGATTCGACACCGCGGCAGGTATCGTCATCCATGAGGTGAGCCACGCCGCCGCCCGCACGCGCGACATTGCCTACTCTGTGCGCGGCGCCGCCGTGCTGGCCAAGGACGACCCGGCCGGCGCCGCAACGAACGCCGACAATTACGAATATTTCGTGGAAAGCCTGCGCCGGTAATCGATCCGGGGGCGCGACAGCGCCCGCTGCCCTCTTGACCGTCCGGCCCGGCGCCCCTTGCATGGCCGCAATGAACCGGAGAACGCCCATGTTTTCGCGCCGCGCCCTGCTGGCCGCCAGCATCGCCACGTCCGCTTTTGCCCAGAACTGGACCCCCAGCGGCCCGATGCGCATCGTCGTGCCCTTCCCGGCCGGCGGCACCACGGATCCTTTACGCCCAGCGGCTCACCGAGACCCTCGGCGTCTCCGTCGTGGTGGAGAATCGCGGTGGCGGTGGCGGTTCGATAGGCGCCGACGTGGTGGCCAAGGCGGCACCGGACGGGCAGACGTTGCTGTTCCACAACCTCACCTTCAGCACCACCACCGCGGCGCTGGAGTTCGCCGGCCGGGCGCCGCACTCCATCGAGCGTGACTTCGCCCCCATCAGCCTGGGCGCCAACGTGCCGATGATGCTGATGGTGGGGGCAGGGGTGCCGGCGCGGAACCTGACCGAATTCGTGGCCTGGGCGCGGTCGCAAAGCCCCTCCGCCTTCTACGGCAGCACCGGCCCGGGCAGCACGATGAACCTGATGACCGAGGTGCTGAAGCGCGACGCGGCCATCCAGCTGGAGCACGTCCCCTTCCGTGGCGCCGCGCCGCTGGTGCAGGAAATGCTGGCGGGGCGGATCGCCTTTGGCGGCGACCAGCTCTCCTCCTCGCTCGGCCATATCCGCGGCGGCACGCTTCGCCCCATCGCCACCCTGGCGCAGGCCCGCGCCAGCGCGTTGCCGGACGTGGCGACGGTGCGCGAGCAGGGCTTCGCCGACATGGAGATGCTGGGCTGGAACGGCTTCTTCGCCCCCGCCCGCACGCCCGAGCCCATCCTGACCCGGCTGCACGCCGAGATCGCCGCGGCCGCCCGCAACCCGATGGTGGCCGCCCGCATCGCCGAGCTGGGCGCCGAGCCCGGCGGCAATTCCGCAGCGGAATTCACCCGCCAGGTGCACGACCAGGTGGCGGCGATGCGCCCGCTGGTGCGCGACCTGCGGATGACCGTCGAATGAAGCCCGTCTCCGCCCCGGCCCGCCTGATATACGGCCCGCGGATGACAGGCGCATGACGCTGCCCCGCCGCGCCCTCGCCATGCTCGCCGCGCCCGCTCTGGCGCAGCAGGCCTGGTCGCCTAACGGGGCCATCCGCGTGATCGTCCCGTTCCCGGCGGGCGGCACCACCGACATCCTGGCACGCCTCTACGGCAATCGGCTAGGCGAGACGCTGGGGGTGCCCTTCC
>CAXTJY010000125.1:3970-9088 GCA_964244395.1 uncultured Rhodovarius sp. | reverse complement strand
GCTTCACCTTTACCATGTCCAGCACCGGAATGCCCTCGGTGATGCAGATGATGAGCGGCAGCTCAGCGTCGATCGCCTCCAGGATGGAATCCGCCGCGAAGGCCGCGGGCACGTAGATGACGGAGGCATCGGCGCCAGTCTTGTCGACGCATTCCGCCACCGTGTTGAATACCGGCAGGTTCAGCTCCGGGTGCATGGCGCCGCCCTTGCCCGGCGTCACCCCGCCCACGTAATTCGAGCCATAGGCAATGCCCTGGCTGGCATGGAAGGTGCCCTGCGCCCCGGTGAAGCCCTGGGTCATCACCTTGGTGTCGGCATTGATCAGAATGGCCATGGTATTACGCGCCTCCTTCGGCGGAGCCGCTGCTGGCATCACGGACGGCCGCGACGGCCTTCTTCGCAGCGTCGGCGAGATTGTCGGCCGGAATGATCGCCAGCCCGCTCTCGGCCAGGATCTTCTTGCCCAGTTCGACGTTGGTCCCCTCCAGCCGCACCACCAAGGGCACCTTCAGGTCGAGGTTCTTCGAAGCGGCCACGATGCCGTTGGCGATCATGTCGCACTTCGCGATGCCGCCAAAGATGTTGACCAGTATGCCCTTCACATTGGCGTCCGAGGTGATGATGCGGAACGCCTCGGTCACCCGCGCCGCATCCGCTGTCCCGCCCACGTCCAGGAAGTTGGCGGGGCTGGAGCCGTACAGCTTGATGATGTCCATCGTCGCCATCGCCAGCCCGGCCCCGTTGACCATGCAGCCGATCTCGCCATCCAGCGCCACATAATTCAGGTCGAATTTCTGGGCATCGAGCTCCTTCGGGTCCATCTCGGACTCGTCGATCAGCGCCGCCAGCTCCTTGTGGCGATACAGCGCGCTGTCGTCGAAGCTGACCTTGGCGTCCAGCGCCACCACGCCGCCGGCCTTGGTGATGACCAGCGGGTTCACCTCGATGATCGCTCCATCGAGGTCGATGTAAGCATTGTAAAGCGCGGTGACGAACTTCACGAATTCGCCGACCTGCTTACCCTCCAACCCCAACCCGAAGGCGAGTTTGCGGCCATGATAGCCGCTGACGCCGGTGGCGGGGTCGACATGCACGCGCAGGATCTTCTCGGGGTGGTGATCCGCCACCTCCTCGATCTCCATGCCGCCCTCGGTGCTGGCCATGATGACGATCCGGCTGGTGTCGCGGTCCAGCAGCAGCGCGACGTAAAGCTCACGGGCAATGTCGCAGCCGGCCTCGATGTACAGCCGATTGACCTGCTTGCCGGCGGGGCCGGTTTGCTTGGTGACCAGGGTGCTGCCCAGCATCTTCGCCGCCTCGGCGCGCACCTCGGCCACCGACTTCGCCAAGCGCACGCCGCCCTTGCCGTCGGGGTCGTTGGTGAAGCGGCCAGCGCCGCGGCCGCCGGCGTGGATCTGGCTCTTCACCACCCAGATCGGGCCGGGCAGCTTCTGCGCCCCTGCCTCGGCCTCGTCGGCCGTGGTGGCGACGTAGCCGTCCAGCACCGCCACCCCGTAGCGCTTGAGGACTTCCTTGCCCTGGTATTCGTGGATGTTCATCGTTCCGTCCTCAAGCTGCAAATCCTGTCGCCAGCCACGTCGCCCAGCCGGGGCTGCCGTTGCTTGTGGCCTCATCGGCGGCGCGGGCCCAGTCATAAGGCACCATGCGTTGCTGAATGTGCCAGCCTTCAGCGCGTTCTTCCACCAGGGCCCAGCGGGCATGCGGGGAGCCCGCTTCCATCCGGTGCGGCACCGGCTGGTCCCAGATGTAGGCGGGCATGCCGACGCTGCCGGGGTTCACCACCAGGCGGCCGTCCGCCAGCCGCACGACATGGGCGCGATGGGTGTGGCCGCACAGGATGAGGCTCGCATCGCCGGTATCGCCCAGCAGCGCGGCCAGTTCCCCGGCCCGCCGCTCCCGCACGCCGGCCACCGTGGCTTCGTGCATCAGGTAATCCATGTCGCTGTCAGGTGTGCCATGCACAGCCAGGACGCTGCCATGCCGCAGCGTGCCGGGGCGTGCCGCCAGCGCCGCGCGCTGTTCGCCGCTCAGCCGGTCATGCGCGAAGGCATCGGGCGCCGGCATGCCTTCGCGCGCATCGCACCCCACCACCCGGTCGTGATTGCCGCGGATGGGCCGCGCACCCGCCGCCTCCAGCGCAGCCCAAGTCTCGGCCGGCCAGAGCGGGCCGGACACGCTGTCGCCCAGATCCAGCAGCGCGTCGAAGCCCAGCCCCCGCGCATCGGCCAGCACGGCCTCCAGCGCCAGCGCGTTGCCGTGCACGTCAGCCAGCACGGCGATGCGCATGTCTCAGACGCCCAGTGCCTTGAAATCCTCGACCAGCTTCTTCACCGCGTCGCAGCTCTTGTCGAAAGCGGCCTTCTCGGCGTCGCTGAACTGCACCTCGACGATGCGCTCCACGCCGCCGGCGCCGATCACCACCGGCACGCCCACATAGAAGTCGGACAGGCCGTATTCGCCATTCAGCATCACCGCGCAGGGCAGGACGCGCTTCTTGTCCTTCAGGTAGCTCTCCGCCATCGCCACCGCGGACGCCGCGGGGGCGTAGAAGGCGGAGCCTTTCTCCAGCAGCTTGACGATCTCGCCACCGCCATTGGCGGTGCGGTTGACGATGGCGTCGATCCGCTCCTGCGTCGACCAGCCCATCTTGATCAGGTCCGGCACGGGGATGCCGGCGACGGTGGAATAGCGGGTCAGCGGCACCATGGTGTCGCCATGGCCGCCGAGCACGAAGGCGGTCACGTCCTCCACGCTCACGCCGAATTCCTGCGCCAGGAACAGCCGGAACCGGCTGCTGTCCAGCACCCCCGCCATGCCGACGACCATGTTGGCCGGCAGGCCGGACTTCTGCTGCAGCGCCCAGACCATGACGTCCAGCGGGTTGGTGATGCAGATGACGAAGGCGCCGGGCGCATGCGCCTTGATGCCCTCGGCCACCTGGCCCATCACGCCCGCATTCTTGCTCAGCAGGTCGTCGCGGCTCATCCCCGGCATGCGGGGGAAGCCGGCGGTGACGATCACCACGTCGGCGCCGGCGATGTCGGCATAGTCGCCGGTGCCGACCATGTGGCTGTCGAAGCTGTCGGCCGGGCTGGACTGCATGATGTCCAGCGCCTTGCCGGCGGCGACGCCCGGAAAGACGTCGAACATGACGACGTCGCCCAGTTCCTTCAGGCCTATAAGGTGGGCGAGCGTGCCGCCGATGTTGCCGGCGCCCACCAGGGCGATCTTCTTGCGTGCCATGTGGGCCTCCCCGCGAAATGTGGGGCATGGGTAGCTTGTGTGGTGCGGTGCGGCAAGGCACCGGTTGGCGGCCGTCGGCCGGGCGCTCAGGCTACGTCTTGCGCAACGCCAAAAAGGCATCGAACCGATCCTTGACGATCTGGTAGCACTCGCACGAAGCGTGCTCGAGCCCTTGCCGATCGGTGATCTGGATGGTACCGCGGTGATACTTGATGATCCCCGCATTTTGCAGCGATTGCGCCGCCATCGTCACCGATTTGCGGTTGGCCCCCAGCATGTGCGACAGAAATTCGTGGGTGTACGCCAGGTTTTCCCCGGCCGCCCGGTCATCCATCATCAGCAGCCAGCGGCAAATCTTCTCCTGCGTCGAGTGCAGAGCGTTGCAGGCCACCGTCTGTTGAATCTGCGACAACAACGTCTCCGAATAGCCCACCAACAACTGCCGCACCTGCTCATCGCCGTTGAATTCATCACGCAGCAGGCGCACGGGGCAGCGTAGCAACGGTCCCTCCAGCTGAACGATGCAGCGGTTGAATGAGGTGCTGCTGTACATGGCCGAAAACAGGCCGAATGCGCCTTCACGACCGATGTTCGAGGTCTCGATCGCCGATCCGTTCTCCAGCAGGGTCAGCAGCGACAGCACGCAACCCTCAGGGAAATAGACGTGGTTCAGCACCCCACCTGCCTCGCACACCACGTGGCCCAAGCGATACTCCACCCGTTCCAGGCCGGCCGCGATCCGGCCTTGGGCGCTCGGGGGGAAGGCGGTCAGAAGCTGGTTAGCATGCTGCACGTTCTGGCACCCTTCCTTGCGATCGAAGGCGAATAGCTGGGCCTGTCGAAAATCTTACACTTTTCGCACCTGGCGGTCCCGTCTGTGGCGTGGGCCACCGACACCGCGGCTTACTCCCCGTAGAGAACGTTCTCCCGGTCTGGCAATGCCGCGGGGATCGCGAGGATCGCATGTTCTACAGATTCGTGACTGGCAAGAGCCTGGGTGTTGCCGACCATGATCTGGTACTTCCCTGTGTGACCGACTGGCAGGCGATGCTGATTGCCATCGGGCTGAGCCACAACGAAGGTTCGGTCGAGATCTGGAGTGACCGATTCGTCGCCCGGGTGCCAGCCAGGCCCGCTTCCACGGGCAGCCGAATGCAAGGGCCGGTTGCGCGCGGGACGCCGCTGGAGGTCGCCTGAGAACCGAAGGTCAGGTCGGCAGGACGTCGATAATGCAGTGGGCTCAGCCGCCACGGGTTGGCGACCGGTCCATCCCGTGCCGCTGCCCCTCCCGCAAATGCCCGCTCGGCAGCGCCTCCAACCCCGGGTCAGCCGGCAACTCCACCCCGTAATGCCGCCGCAGCACGTCGGCGATCAGCTCGTAGCAGGCGCCTACCCGCACCACCTCCATCGTCACGAAGTCGATCAGCGTCGCCGACCGCCGGTACAGGTGATACTTCCGCAGCCCGTAATCCACGACGTGGTCGGCCACCGCGCGCAGCTCCGGCTGGATGTCCTCCACCCGGAACTTCGTCCCCGTCCCCGTCATGTTGGCGCTGCTGCCGAACAGCGGGTGCACCTCCTCCCGCGCCAGCCGGCACATCTCGGCGTGGAACGGCCCGGCATTCACCAGCATCGCCAGGGTCCCGCCCTCCGTGCTGCCGGCCAGGCTGTCCGGATGCAGCTTCTGCAGCAGCGGATGTTCGGGCCGATACGGCGCGATCACCCCCAACGGCAGGTCGTAGGCCTCCGTGATGGTGCGCACCATGTCGCGGCCGCGCGCATCCAGTTCATGCACCTCGTCATGGATGGCCAGGTCGCCCACCATGGCGTTGCGCTTGTGGCCGCCGCGGCCCT
>CAXTJY010000125.1:328-3960 GCA_964244395.1 uncultured Rhodovarius sp. | reverse complement strand
GACAGCGCCTCGCGCGATCCGCCGATGAAGGTGTAGCCGACATCGACCGGGAAGATCACCGCGCCGCCACCCTTCAGCACGTCGAAGGCCGCGCGCGCATCGGCGGCGATATCGGGCGTCATGCATGCACCTGCTGGGCAGCCCGCAGATGCCCGCTCGGCAGCGCGTCCAGGCCCGGGTCACGCGGCAATTCATGGTCGAAAAACCGCTTCAGCACGTCCGAGATCACCTCGTAGCAGGCGCCGATGCGCACGACCTCCATCGTGGAAAAGTTGATCATCGTCGAGGAGCGGCGGTAGCCGTGATACTTCCGCAGCCCATGGTCGATCACCAGTTCAGCGCAGGCGCGGATGTCCGGCTGGAGGTCCTCCGCCCTGAACTTGGTGCCCGTCCCGGTCAGGTTCGCGCTGCTGCCGAACAGCGGCACGCACTCCTCCAGCGCAATCCGCGCCATCTCCGCCTCCAGTGCACCCACATTCATCAGGATCGCCAGCGTGCCGCCCTCGGTGCTCGCCTCCAGCGCCGCCGCCCCGATCGCCTGCGGTAGCGGATGTGCCGTCCGGAACGGCCCGATGGCCGAGATCGGCAGGTCGAAATCCAGCACCAGCGCGCGGATCATGTCCTTCGCCCGCGCCGGCAGCTCATGCACCTGGTCGTGGATCTCCAGGCTGCCGATCATCGCGTTGCGCTTATGCGCGCCGCGGCCCTTGGCGCGGAAGAAGCGGGTCAGCGCCGCCTCGCACGCCCCCACCCCGGCATAGCCGACGTCGGTGGGGAAGACGCACACCGCGCCCGCCTTCACGGCATCGATGACGCGGCGGGCGTCGCCCAGAATATCCGGTCGGGCCATCAGTCCAGCCTGATGTTCAGGCCGGGCAGGATGGCTGCCCAGCGGTCATGTTCGGCGCGCAGCATGGCGGCACTCTCCTGCGGCGTGGTGGACATGGTCTCGAAGCCGGCGCGGGTCAGCACCTCGCGCAACCCCGGGTCGGCCATGGCATCGGTGATCGCGGCGTACAGCGTGGCGATGTGCTCGCGCGACGTCTGCGCCGGCGCCCAGATCAGGAAGCGCAGCGCGTTCACCACATTCGGCAGGCCTTCCTCCGTCGTCGTCGGGATCTCCGGCGCCATCGCGGTGCGGGCGGGTGAGAGCAGCGCATAAGGCCGCAATGTACCGGCGGCGAAATGCTGGCTGACGGCGCCCAACGAGAACACGCCCAGATTGACGTGCCCGGCCAGCACGTCGTTCAGCGCCGGCCCGCCGCCGCGATATTCCACCTGCGTCAGCCGCACCCCCGCCTCGCGGGCGAACAGTTCGAAGCCAAGATGGTGGGGGCTGCCAATGGAGGGGTTGGCGAAGGACAGCCGCTCCGGATCGCGCTTCGCGAGCGCCACGAATTCGCGCAGGGTGCGCGCCGGCACCGCCGGGTTGCCGGCCAGCACCAGCGGCGAACTGGCCACGTAGCTGATCGGCGCCAGGTCGCGCGTCAGGTCATAGGGCAGGCTGCGGTACAGCAGCGGGAACAGCGCCACGTTGTCGGCGTTGATGACCAGCGTATGGCCATCCGGCGCTGAGCGGGCCGCCGCCTCCATGCCGATATTGGTGGCGGCGCCGCCACGATTCTCCAGCACCACCGGCTGGCCGATGCGGCCGCGCAGCCGTTCCGCGAAGGGGCGCGCCAGCGTGTCGGTGCCACCGCCGGGCGGGTAGGGGATGATCAGCCGCAGCGGGCGCGCAGGAAAGGACTGGGCGTGGGCGTGGGCAGCGGCCATCGCGGCGAGCAAGGCGCGGCGGGTCATGGGCGTTTCGGTCTCCTCACCGTCGATGCTGACAAGAAAGGCGACTGAATGGAAGAGGTGCGGCAGCAACCGAAACGGCCTGCGTCCGTTCTCATGCTGCGGTGCAGCATTATTCTGGCCCGCGTGATCGGGAAGGCGTATTCTCCAGGCATGACATATATCGACAGCGGCCTTGCACCCCCGCGGTTGGCCGCGCGCGACACCGATTTCAGCCCCAACCCGGCCAGCCTCACCATGCAATATTACCTGCCGCCAGGCCTCAGGCGGGGTGCCCCGCTCGTCGTGCTGTTGCATGGCTGCCGGCAGGAAGCGGCGGACTTCGCCACCGGCGGCGGCTGGCTGACCCTGGCGGCGCGGCACGGCTTCGCAGTGCTGGCACCGGGCCAGAACCGGGGCAACAACCCGATGGGCTGTTTCAGCTGGTTCGAGCCGGCGGCGGTGGCGCGGGAGGGCGGTGAGGTCGCCTCCATCCTGGCGATGATCGAGGCGATGCTCGACCGTCACGGGCTGGATCGGCGACGGGTCTTCGTGAGCGGCCTTTCGGCCGGCGGGGCCATGGCAGCGGCCCTGCTGGCGACGGCGCCCGACATCTTCGCCGGCGGCGGCATCATCGCCGGTCTGCCCTTCGGCGCGGCGGCCTCGGCGCAGGACGCCTTCGCCGCCATGCGCGAACCGCGCCCCGCCATCGGCCGGGAGTGGGGGGATCGGGTCCGCGCCGCGTCGGCGTTCGCCGGCCGGCGACCGGCGGTGTCGATCTGGCAGGGCACCGCGGACCGCACCGTGGCGCCCGCAAACGCCGACTTGCTGGAGGCGCAATGGGCGGATGTGCTGGGGCTGGACCTGGCCCGGATGGTCACGGAACAGCATGGCCGCCACGAATGCCGGCTGTGGCGCGACTGGCTTGGCCAGATCAGGCTGCGGCGCTGGACCATCGAAGGGCTGGGCCACGGCACGCCGATCTCCCCCCGCGCGCCTGAAGAGATGCGGCGCCTGGGTGCCCCGTCACGCTTCATGCTGGAATGCGAACTCGGCTCGACCTGGCTCCTGGCCCGCGACTGGGGGCTGGTGGGGGAAGACGACCCGGAGACCACTGGCGTCGCCGGCCTGCTGCGCGCCACGCTGCGGGCGGCGCGCCTATTTCCCTAGCTGCAGCAACCTGATGCTTGAGGATTGGCGAGCGAAAGGCGTCGCGCACCGATCCATCCAGTTCTCCTGAGCCAGCCAGGCCTGCCGCCAGTGAGGCTCCGGACTGGTTGGAACCTGCTCTGGCTTTGCCCCACGACCTAGGGCCGCGTACCCCACTTCGGGCCGGAAATATCCGGCCCAACGTCCCATCCCTCCGAATGCCCGCAGCCTGCGGGCGCGAACTCACATCGGAACGCAGCGCACCACATTTTCGTGGCCTACGGCCATCGTCGCCATCGTGCCGTCGGGGCAGGAGGATTGCTGGCCGGCCACAGGGGCCAAGCCGCCGCTCCAGCGCATCGCCACCGTACGGCTGCCGCCGCAAACCCGCCTGCCGCGCTGCGTGCTGCAGGCCGACATGCTGGCGAAGCGGCTGCTGGGGCCGCGCAACATGGCGCTGTGGAAGCCGCCGCGATGGAAGCCGGACCGGCCGAGCGTGGCGTGCTGCCGATGCGAACCCTGCCGGCCGATGAAGCCACGATCCGCCGTGCTGGAATACCGGCCAGCCCGGCCCCGCGTGGCGACGATACCGCGATCGCGGCTCGACGTTCCGAACGAGCGGGCAGTCGAAGAGCGCATCGCATGGCCGCCCCGCGCGGTGGAGACCGGCGCCGCGGAACGGCTGCTGGCCGGGCGTGGAACTGGCC
>CAXTJY010000125.1:0-318 GCA_964244395.1 uncultured Rhodovarius sp. | reverse complement strand
GCTCAGGCTGGAAGCCGTCGCCCGGCTCGCATTCGGCCGCGCCACCGGGCCGCGGTCACCGCGGGCCGCTTCGGCCGTTTGTGCCGCCAGCCCAACCGCCAGACCGAGAATCGCCATCCACCTGAACCGCATATTGCCCCCTCAAAGATGTGCTGTGGATTGTTTCGCCATATTTCGACCGCGCTGGCAACCCTGAACCATATCTCAATCCTGGCGCGTGAATCCGGCCCGGATGGCATCGGCCAGCTCCAGCACCGCTGGCTGGTCCGCTTCCGCGGCGCGATGCAGCTCGATGCCGATGTCCGGCAAGGGCGGCAG
>CAXTJY010000124.1:8603-9148 GCA_964244395.1 uncultured Rhodovarius sp. | reverse complement strand
GTGGAGGCCATGGCGCGCGGCGTGCCGACCCGGATCGTCTCGGATTTCGGCGTTCGGGCCATCTCGGCTCCTTTTCTCAGCGCTTGCTGCCAGAAATGTGCCTGAGGCGCCACTCTTCCCGGATGGCGGTGGCGGAGGCCCCGTTCAGCCGGGCCGGCACAAGGCACCAGGGCGCGTGGCCCGTCGGCGCGAACATTGCACCCGGCGCGCGGCGGTGCGGCCGCAACACCGCGGCCGCCTGACCGGCCAGGGCGCGGCGCGTGAAGCCCGGCCGGGGCAGCACCGCAAGCCGGGTGCCGCGCGCCAGCCGCCGCCACCGATTCCAGCGGGGCAGTTGCAGCAGGTTGTCGGCGCCGATGATCCACACGAACTCCACCCGTGGGAATCGCAGATGCAGCAAGGCCAGGGTGCGCCAGGTGATGCGGCTGCCCAGCCGCGCTTCCAAATCGGTCGCCAGGATGCGGGGTGGCCGGGCGATCCGGCGGGCGGAGGCCAAACGTTCGGCGAAGGACGCCATGCCCAGCGCCGGTTTGAGAGGATTGCCC
>CAXTJY010000124.1:7705-8593 GCA_964244395.1 uncultured Rhodovarius sp. | reverse complement strand
CGCCTTCAACGGGTTGCCGGGCGAGACCATCAGCCACACCGCATCCAGCCGCAGGGCCCGGCGGGCCGACATCGCGACATGCAGGTGCCCCGCATGAGCAGGATTGAAGCTGCCGCCCAGCAGGCCGATGCGGGCCCGGCGATCGCTGCGCGCCACAGGGCGCGCATGCACTGGCAGGCGTGGGATCAACGAGTCCGCACGCTCACGGTCACGGGTTCGGCCAGCAGGCCCTCATAGCGCACGGTGAAGGTCCGCCCCGCCTCGGTCGGCGCCGCCGGCGAGAAGCCGCCGAGCGAGACGATGTCGCCCACCCGCAGGCGGGTGCCGCGGCTGGCGAGGTCCTGCGCCAGCCACGGCAGCACGTTCAGCGGGTGGCCCAGCAGGGCGGTGCCGGGGGCGCGGGAAATCTCCCGCACGTCGCTGGAGAGCGTGACGCTCATCGTGCCCAGCCGCGCGGCGAAATCCTCGCTCACCACAACAGGAATGGAGGTTCCCATCACCCCCATCCGGGCGCCGACATTGATCGCCAGCAGGTTTGGCCCATCGAAGCCGCCGCTCAGCGCCAGGTCGGGCATCTCGATGAAAGGGATCACCTGGTCGATGCTGCGCAGCACGGCCAGGTGGTCACGCGCGTCGTTGATCGCCTCGGAGGAGACGCGGACCAACAGGTCGGCCTCCACCGTCGGTACCGCTCCAAAATTCGCCGGTACCTCGCCGCCGGAACGGGTGCGCAGCGTCGTCTCGTAGATGATGCCGGTGACGGGATGGTTGGTGCCGAAGCGCTGCTGCGCGGTGGCGTTGGTCAGCCCCACCTTGTAGCCGACCGGGCGGCCGAGGGTGGGTGTGAGCAGATCCACCAGCCGGTTCTGCGCGCAGAGTCCGTCGGCC
>CAXTJY010000124.1:0-7695 GCA_964244395.1 uncultured Rhodovarius sp. | reverse complement strand
CGCGGTTTGACTCGACGGTCAACGTCACGCCCGGTTGCGGCCGCGCGGCCAGCAGCCCCTGAGCAAAATTCTCCATGGTGCTCTGGCTAGGGCACTCGGCCAGGGCCGGCCCGGCCAGCAACGCGGCGGCGAGGATCAGATGGCGCATGACGGAGCTTCCCTTGTTTGGCATGATGCTAACCATGGGCGTGCGCCGGAAGGAAGCGCCTCACTGCCGCCCCTGCGCCGTCCGCAGCAGCGCGGCCTGCATCTCCTCGCCCACCTGCTGCAGCGCCCGCACCAGCAGGTTGCCGAAGGCCTGCTCGAAATTCAGCTCCTCGCTGCCGGCGTAAAGCAGCAGGGTGATGAAATTGTCGGTGATGAAAACCGGCTCGTGCGTCGCGCGAAAGCGGGTTTCCGACCAGATGTCGTTGGCGAGCGGGATCAGTCGCGCGCCCTCTGCCTGGCGCAGCGGCCGGGACTGCAGCAGCAGTGGCAGTTCCTCGCCCCGCGCGCCGCTGGGCAGGCGGCGGAACTCATGCACGTACAGGACCAGGGTGCCGGCGTCGAAATCCGCGACCGTGGTGGTCGAGATCGGCGAGAAGAAGCTCGCCTGCTTCAGCAGCACGCCGCGTTGCGGGATCGACGGCAGGGCCGGGTTGCGCGCAGTCCCGCGCGGCTGGATCAGCCGCGTATTGGTCCTGGTGTCGGCGTAGCAGGGCAGGCCGTCGGGGCAGAGCCGGTCGCCCCCGGCACAGCTGGCCAGCAAGGCGGGGCTGGCCAGGACGGCCCGGCGGCGCATCAGGCGCGGACCTGCCCGGTCCCGATCACCTGATAGCGATAGGTGCACAGCTGCTCCAGCCCCACCGGCCCTCGCGCATGCAGCCGGCCGGTGGCAATGCCGATCTCGGCGCCGAAGCCGAACTCGCCGCCATCGCAGAACTGCGTCGAGGCGTTCCACATCCCGACCGCCGATCCGAGGCCGTTCAGGAAGGCGAGGGCAGCGGACGCGTCCTCGGTCACGATTGCCTCGGTGTGCTCCGTGCCGAAGCGGCGAATGTGCGCCAACGCGCTCTCCACCCCATCGACCACGGCGATGTTCAGTGTGCTGCCGAGCCACTCGGTGTGGAAATCCTCATCCGTGGCGGCGGGCAGCCCCGGGCACACAGCAAGCGCACGCGCATCCGCCCGGAAGCCGCAGCCCAGCGCCGCCAGATCGGCCACCAACAAGGGGAGCAGGGTGGGCGCGATGGCGGCGTCGATCAGCAGCGTCTCGGTGCTGCCGCACACCCCCGTCCGCCGCATCTTGGCGTTGGCCAGGATGGCGCGCGCCATCGCCGGCTGAGCCGCCGCTTGCACGTAGGTGTGGCAAAGCCCCTCGGCATGCGCCAGCACCGGCACCCGGCTCTCCTCCTGCACCCGCTGCACCAGGCCCTTGCCGCCGCGCGGGATGATCAGGTCGATCAGCCCCGCCGCCCGCAGCATGGCGGCGACGAAGGCGCGGTCGGCATTCGGCGCCACCTGGATCGCTGCCGCGGGGAGCCCGGCCGCTTCCAGCCCGTCCAGCATCGCGGCATGAATGGCGGCGACCGAGCGCACGCTCTCCCGACCGCCGCGCAGGATGGCGGCGTTGCCGGATTTCAGGCACAGCGCGCCAGCATCGGCCAGCACGTTGGGCCGGCTTTCGAACACCATGCCGATGACGCCGATGGGCTGCGCCACGCGGCGGATGACCAGGCCGTTGGGCCGGGTCCATTCCGCCAAGGTGCGGCCGGCCGGGTCGTCCAGCGCGGCCACCTCCTCGACGCCGTGGGCCATCGCCTCGATGCGGCCCGGCGTCAGCGTCAGCCGGTCCTGGAATGCCGGGCTCAACCCCTCGGCAGCCATCAGGTCCGCGGTGTTCGCGGCCAGGATCTCGCCGGCCCGCACCCGGATGGCGGCGGCGGCGGCCAGCAGCGCCTGGTCCTTCTGTGCGCGGGGGGCGGCGGCCAGCGGCACGGCGGCGGCACGCGCCGCCCGCGCGGCGGCGTTCAGGGCGTCTGCGGCGATGTCGGCGATGGCGTTCATGCCCGTGATATAGCGGCGGTGGGTCACGCCGCCAAACCGCCGCATGGGCCCGGACCCGAGCTTCGCATCACCCACGCCGCCAGCGAGGACGGCGTGGCGAGATCCCGCCCCAAGGGCCCTACTACGTCTCCATCAGCCTTTCGCCGGCGGCACATCCTTCTTCCGGTCCCACTTTTCCCAGAAGGCGGCGAAGCCTCGCGCCAGCTCTTCCCCCGCCGGCATCCGGTGCTCGCGTCGGAAGAATCGGCACAGATACTCCGTGAATCCATGCCCCAGCCCATAGGTGGCGGAGCTGGCCAGCCCGGCATTGATCACCCCCCCGGCAATGCTGCCGACGCCCGGGATCAGCTTGAGGATCGAGCCGCCCAGCATCCGCGCGCCGAAGGTCACCGCCAGCGCCCCCACGATGCTGGTCGCCACCGGCATCATGTTGGCCCGACTCAGCGGCACGCCCATCGCCACCGCGATGCCCGCCACCATGCCGATGTTGATGGCCAGCACGCCGGCAGAATCCGCCAGCGGCACCGGCGTCGCCGCGGCCAGCCCGGCCGAGGCCGCGGCGCCGGCCGCGACCTTCAGCGCCGCCGCCCGCTTGGCGTCGATATCGACCTGCTGGGCGGCGTTGAACGCGTCGCGCGGCGCGCCGGCCAGCAGCCGGTGGGTCGCCTGCACCAGCTCGACGATGCCGCGCGGCGGCGCCCCGTCCGCCCCCACCGCCATGACGCGGATGACCTCGGATACCCCCGGCAGCTCCTGCCGCGCCGCCGCCGTCATGTCATCCAGCAGGAAGGCCTTGGTCAGCACCGCGACGGCCGGGATGGCCTGCGCCCGGCACAGCGCCAGCACCGCGCGCTCGGCTTCTTCGATTCGGCCCGACGGCTCGGCGATGCACAGCCACAGCACGTGAACGGGGCCGCTGCGGATCTCGTCCCGCAGCGCGCCCAGCGTCTCCTCGTAGCGGGCGAGTTCCAGGCCGCGGGTGTCGCATAACCGCACCGGCAGATCGTCGGGTTCGTACCAGGCGATGCTGTCGGTCACCGGCCGGCCCAGCCCGGTCCGCGCCACCTCGCGGCCGAAGATGGTGTTGATCAGCGTGCTCTTGCCGACGCCGGAGCGCCCGGCGATCAGGATGTTCACCTTGCCCATCTTGGCCTGCAACTCCTCCAGCTGGGTGCTCAGGGCCTGGGTCAGGCCGGTCATGTCGAGGGCATTGGCGGCGGCCGAGAGCAGGCCGCTCTCCGCCTGCGGCACCTCCCGCACCGGTCGCGGCGGGGTCGCGGGCGGGGGCTCGGCCAGCACCGGCCATTCCACCGGCTTGCCCCAACGTCGTGCCTGCCGCGCCACCCGGGTGCGAAGGGCGGCCAGCCGCACCGCGATGCGGGCATTGTCCGCCAGCGCCGACAGGTCCGGCGGGGGCGCGGGCCGACGAAAGCGGGCGAATAGGCGGGAGACCAGGCCCGCTGACAGCGGCCCCGGGACGGGCGGCGCCGGCGCATCGCCAGCCATGGCCAGCAAGGCCGCGTCCAGCGCCGCCATCGTATCGCCAGGGCGCGCGGCCCGGCCCAGCACCCGACGGGCGAAGGCGGCCTGCTCTGCCTCCGTCTCGCCGATTCGGGCCTGCAGGGCGATGGCCAGCTCCGCCGCCGCCACGGCGGAGGGCTGCCCCGGCGGCGCCAGCCCGACCAGCCGCCGCAGTTCCGCAGCCTCCCCTGGTCCCGCGCACAGGATCAGGCCAAACAGGTCCCGGGCCACGGAATCGACGGAGATGGGTGGGACGTCATCAGGCATGTGCAGACGGTTGCCACGGCGGTGCGAAGTTTCAAGGGTGACGACATGAGCTGGGTCGGCCGCTTCCTGGGCGCGCGCGCGGGCCGCAGCTTCAACACCCAGGCCCAGAGCCTGGTGGCCGAGACCGTCCTGCTGGGCAACGAGCTGGCGCAGTGGAAGGCCGATAGCGAGCTGCTGCACGCCATCCAGGAGACGGTGTTCCCCGCCGCGCTGGCTTTGGGCGCCATCATCATCGCCAACCCGCTGATCACCCTGCTGGGCGGCGGGACGGAGCCGCATCGCATCGTCATCGGCGGGCTGGCGCTGGCCGCCTTCCTCTGGGCGCTGGTGGTCTCGGCGGCGGGGCTGGCCTGGTTCCTGCGGCATCTGCGGCTGATGCTCATCACCGGGCTTTGGCCGCGCAGCTACCTGCGGCTGATCATCGCCATGATGGCGCGGGACTGGCTGCGGGCGCAGGCCGCCGCGATCGCCACCGGCACCTGGCGCTCCTTCCTGGTCAGCTTCCAGAAGGAGAGCAACAACCAGGCGGAGATGCTGGCCGCCCGCCTGGCGGACCAGATCGGCGCCACCCTGTGGCGGCACGTGGCGCTGCGGCTGGGCTACGTGCTGGCGCCGATGTTCGTGGCGCTGATCTACTATCGCCTGGTGGTCTACCCCAGCTTCCTGGGCGCCAATGCCTGGCTGTCCATGCTGTATCCCATCGCCGCGCTCATCGACTTCGTGGCCGGCACCGCGCTGCGTGCCACGCTGATGGGGCCCTCCGGAAGCGGCGGCGGCTGACGGCCGAGCTCAGGCGGTCTTCTGCTCCACGGGCAGCGGCACGCCCATTAGGTCGCCGGACCCCGAGCGATAGCGATGCGTGCTGGCGCCGAAGGCGATGAGGGCGCCTGTCTCGTCCCGCACCTCCGATTTCGCGAAGAATACGTTCCGCCCCGCGGTGGCGATCCGGCCCTCGGCGACCAGCAGCGAGCCGATCCGCGCCTGGCCGGTGAAGCGGCAATCCAGGTCCAGGGTCACCGCGCTCCGCTTGCGGCCGGGATGCGGGCAGAACAGGCCGGCAAACGCCCCGGCCTGGTCCAGCAGCGACAGCATCACCCCGCCATGGCCGATGCCGCCGCGGTTGGCGTGCTGCGGGCCCAGCCGGCAATGCAGCCGCGCCAACCCGTCCTCCCAAAGCACCACCTCGATGCCCAGCAGGTCGTGATAGGGCGACAGGGTTTGGCTGCGGCTGTGGTCGTCCATGCTCAAAGGGTCACGCTCCGGCCCATTTCGAGGAATTTGTCGCGCCGGCGCATGCGCAGCGTGGCGCCATCCTGCTCCAGCAGCGGCTCCAGCGCGGACCAGATGGCGTCACCCACCGCCAGCATCGCCTGCGCCGGCGAGCGGTGCGCGCCGCCCAACGGCTCGACGATCACGGCATCGATCAGCGCCAGCTTCCTCAGATCTTCGGCCGTCAGCTTCAGCGCCTCGGCCGCGGTCGAGGCCATCGCCGCGTCGCGCCACAAGATCGTGGCGCAGCCTTCCGGGCTGATCACGCTGTAGATGGCGTGCTCCAGCATCAGGATGCGGTCGGCGGCGGCAAGCGCGATGGCGCCGCCCGAGCCGCCCTCGCCGATGATGGTGGCGATGAAGGGCACCGGCGCGTCCAGCCCGGCCTCGATGCTGCGGGCGATGGCCTCCGCCTGGCCGCGCGCTTCCGCGTCGATGCCCGGGAAGGCGCCGGAGGTATCGACGAAGCTGAGGATGGGCAGGCCGAACCGGCCGGCGAGTTCCATGATCCGGCGCGCCTTGCGGTAGCCCTCCGGCTTGGCCATGCCGAAATTGTGCTTCACCCGGGTTTCGGTGTCGCGGCCCTTCTCGGTGCCCAGCACCGCCACGGCCCGGCCGCGAAACCGGCCGAAACCGCCGATCACCGCGGCGTCGTCGGCAAACGCACGGTCGCCGGCCAGCGGCAGGAAGCCGTCGATCAGGCTGGCAACGTAGTCCAACGCCTTCGGCCGCTCCGGGTGCCGCGCCACCTGCGCCTTCTGCCAGGGGGTCAGCTTGGCGTAGGTCGCGGCCAGCAGCTTCTGCGCCTTGTCGGTGAGCTTGCCGACCTCCTCGCCCACGTCGATGCCGCCGGCGGCGGAACTGCGCCTGAGCTCCTCGACCTTGCCTTCCAGCTCGGCGATCGGCTTTTCGAAATCCAGGAAGTGACTCATGGCGTGGCCGGCTACCAGAGAAGCCGTTGTCGCGCCATGGGCGCGCCTATGTCAGACCCGGCGGGGGAATAGCAGCGGCAGCCCGCGCCAGAACAGCGCCAGCCCAAAGCCCCAGACGGCGTAGATGCCGATCTGCCGCGCCATCGCCGCGGTATTGCCGCCGGCGAACATCGGGGTGGATTTGATCAAAGGCACCAGGACCCAGGCACCCAGGATGGGCAGGGTGATGCAGAACAGGATGGTGAACAGCAGGAAGGGCATGTTCGCCGGCCGGTAAGGCAGCAGCAGCGCGAAGAGCACGCCCCACATGCCGCCCCAGAAACACGAGCTCCACACCACCGGTACGCCCCACGGGGCAATCGGCGACTGCCGGAAGGCGGGGTTCGGCACCCACCCCATCCCGTTGAAATAAGTGATGGTCCCCTGATGGAAGAACAGTACGGCCAGCGCCGCGCAAAGGAAGCCGAAGGCGAGACGGGCGGGCGTGGACAAAGGCGATACTCCGGCAGGTTCGCCGGAGTATTAACGCGATCTCACGAATTCGCCAGCGCTCAGGCCAGGGTCGCGCCCTGGCCGCGCCAGAACGCCTCCGCCGCCGGGTGCCAGGGCACGCCAGCCGCCGCCGTCTTCTGAACTTCGAGGTTGAAGTTCCTCGCCTCGGCATGCACCCGCGCCCAGTCCTCGCGGTTCTGCCACAGCACGTTCAGCACCTGGGTGACCAGGGCCGGCGCCGCATCCTCGCGCATCGCCAGGATGTTGGCGACGCTGAGCTGCTTGTTCGGGGCGGTCTGGCCTGGATACGTGCCAGCCGGAATCACCTCGGGGAAATAGACCGGGCCGTGCGCGGCGACGATGCGGTCGATGTACTGGTCGTGGTCGACCAGCACCATGGTGGTGCCCGGCGTCGCCGCCAGGTCGGTGATCGCCGAAGTCGGCACGCCGGAGACGAAGAAATAGGCGTCGATCTTGCCGTCGCGGATCGCCGCCGTGCTCTCGGCCGGAGAAAGCCGCTCGCGGCCGCGGAAGTCGCTGGCCGGGTTGAGCCCAGCCGCCTCGATCAGCCGGTTGGCGAAGAGCTCGGTGGCGCTTTGCGGCGCGCCGGTGGAAATGCGCTTGCCGCGCAGGTCGGTCATCGAGCGGATGTTGCGGTCGGCCGTCGTCACCACCTGCATGCGGTTGGTGTAGAGCACCGCGATGGCGCGGGTGGGCACGACGCGGCCGCGGAATTGGCCGGCGCCGCGGACGCTGTCCACCGCCGCATCGACCTGCCCGAAGACGAGCTGCGCGCGCCCGGCACCCAGCAACTGGAAATTGGCGGTGGAGCCGGCGGTGACCTCGGCGGTGGCGGAGGTGCCAGGAATGCCGCGCGTCAGGTAGTTCGCCAGTGCGCCGCCCAGCGGATAATACACGCCGCCGGTGGTGCCGGTGGCGATGGCCATCTGGTTCGCCTGAGCACGTCCCAGCGCTGGCACGGCGAGCCCTGCGGCGATGGCGGAACGGCGGCTGATGACGGTCATTGGAGTGTTCTCCCGGGGACGTGTTGTTGCCGTAGAGATAGCGACGCGCATCCCGCGCGCAAACCCCCTGTCTCTGGACAAGCGGCCAGCGTTGTTGTGCATGCTGGGCGAGACAATCCGCGGGAAACGACGATGACAGCGAC
>CAXTJY010000123.1:8171-9226 GCA_964244395.1 uncultured Rhodovarius sp. | reverse complement strand
GGAGAGCGAGGAACCTTGCCGGACAGCGCGCGCTCCCTGGCGGATGTCGGACTGGCGGCACGCCACGCCCCCGTTCATGTCGCCATCATCATGGACGGCAACCGGCGTTGGGCGCAGGCGCGTGGGCTGCCGGTGGCGCTGGGCCACAAGGCGGGGGCGGATGCGGCGCGCCGGGCCATCGAGGCGGCGGGTCATGCCGGGGTGCGCTGGCTGACCTTGTTCGCCTTCAGCAGCGAGAACTGGCAGCGGCCGGAGGAGGAGGTGCGGGAGCTGACCGGCCTGCTGCGCTTCTACCTCAACAACGAGGTCAACGCCCTGTCGCGTGAGGGCGTGCGGCTGCGGGTGATCGGCGACCGGGCCCGCTTCGGCGAGGAGCTGCGCCGGCTGATCGACCAGGCGGAGGAAGCCACGGCGCACAACACGGCACTGAACCTGAATGTGGCGCTCAGCTACGGCGCCAGGGCGGAGATCCTGGCCGCCGCGCGAGCGCTGGCAGCGGCGGCGGCGCGCGGCGATATCGCCGCCGACTCGATCGACGAGACCGCCTTCGGCCGCCACCTGACCACCGCCGGCATGCCGGACCCCGACCTCATCATCCGCACCTCCGGCGAGCAGCGGCTGTCCAACTTCCTGCTGTGGCAGGCGGCGTATGCGGAGTTCAGTTTCCAGCCCGTGCTGTGGCCGGATTTCTGCCAGGCCGATTTCCAGGCCGCGCTCGAGAGCTTCGCCAGCCGCGAGCGGCGTTACGGCGCACGCTTTCCGTGAGTGCCGCGGCGGCCGCTCCCTGGCGGGATTTGCGGCTGCGGCTGATCACCGCCCTCGTATTGGGCCCGCTGGCGCTGGCCTGCATCTGGCTTGGCGGGATCTGGTTCGACGCACTGATCGTCCTCGCCATGGCCGGGCTGGCCTGGGAATGGGTGCGGATGTGCGGCGGCACGGTGGCCGGGCCGCGGGGCGTGGCGGTGCCGGCCTCGGTGCTGGCCGCCGGGGCGCTGGCGGCGCTGGGGCACCCGCTGGCCGGTGCGACGTTGCTGGTGCCAGGTGCGGCGCTGGCC
>CAXTJY010000123.1:0-8161 GCA_964244395.1 uncultured Rhodovarius sp. | reverse complement strand
GAGCATCACCGCGCCGGTGGCGGCCGTGGTGGTCGCGGCGGGCGCGCTGACGGCTTTCGGGCAACCGCTGGGCGGGGCGTTGCTGCTGCTGCCGGGCGCCGCCCTGGCCTATGGGTTGGCGCGTGGGGCGCATCCGCGATTCCTCGCCGCCGGCGTGCTGTATATCGGCCTGGCCGGCATCGCGCTGATCATGTTGCGGCATGATCCAGCGGTCGGGCGCGGCAACGTCATCTTTCTGATCGTGGCGGTCTGGGCCAGCGACAGCGCCGCGTATCTGGCCGGCCGCGCCCTGGGCGGGCCGCGTCTGTGGCCGGCGGTGTCGCCCGGGAAAACCTGGTCGGGCGCAGTGGGTGGGCTGTTTGGCGCCATGCTGGTGGGAGTGCTGGCGGCCTGGCTGGTGCCGGCGCCCTGGGCCGGTGCCGCCCTGGTGGCCGGCATGCTGGGAATCCTGGCGCAGGCCGGCGATCTGCTCGAAAGCGGCATCAAGCGGCGCTTCGGGGTAAAGGACTCCTCGCAGCTCATCCCCGGCCATGGTGGTTTGCTGGACCGGCTGGATGGGCTACTGGCCTCCGCCCCCGCCGCGGCGGGGCTGGGGCTGATTCTGGGGTCAGGGGAATATCTGTGGCGATAGCCAAGAGTGTCACGGTGCTGGGCGCCACCGGCAGCATCGGCCGCAGCACGGCAGCGTTGCTGGAAGGCGGCGGCTTCGCGGTCGAGGCGCTGGTGGCGGGGCGCGATGTCACCGGCCTGGCGGCTCAGGCCCGCAAGCTGCGTGCCAGGCTGGCCGTTGTGGCCGACGAGGCCTGCCTGCCCGCCTTGCGGGAGGCGCTGGCCGGCAGCGGCATCGAGGCCGCCGGCGGCGAATCGGCGGTGGTGGAGGCCGCTTCCCGCCCGGTGGACTGGACTATGGCCGCCATCGTAGGCGCCGTCGGCCTGGCCTCCACCCTCGCGGCGCTGCGGCGCGGCGGCACGCTGGCATTGGCCAACAAGGAAAGCCTGGTCTGCGCCGGCCCCATCGTGCTGGAGGCTGCACGGGCCAGCGGCGCCACTCTGCTGCCTGTCGATTCCGAGCACAACGCCATCTTCCAGGCGCTGCATGGCGCTGCCCCCGAAAGCATCGAGAAGATCATCCTGACGGCCTCCGGCGGCCCTTTCCGCCGTTCCACCATGGCCGAGATGCGGGTGGCGCTGCCGGAGCAGGCGGTGGCCCACCCCGTCTGGTCGATGGGCGCCAAGATCTCCGTCGACAGCGCGTCCATGTTCAACAAGGGACTGGAGCTGATCGAGGCGGCGCGCCTCTTCCCGGTCACCCACGACCAGCTGGAGGTGCTGATCCACCCGCAATCCGCCGTGCACGGGCTGGTGCAGTATCGCGACGGGTCGTTGCTGGCCCAGCTCGGCAGCCCGGACATGCGCACCCCCATCGCCCATGCTTTGGCCTGGCCGGCGCGGATGCACGTGGACGTGCCGCGGCTGGACCTGGCGGCCCTGGCCCGGCTGGAATTCGCCGCGCCCGACCCCGTCCGCTTCCCCGCCCTGCGGCTGTGCCGGGAGGCGCTGGTCGCCGGCCAAGCCGCCCCTTGCGTCCTGAATGCCGCCAACGAGGTTGCCGTGGCCCGCTTCCTGGCCCGGCAGCTTGGCTTCCTCGACATCGCCGTTGTGGTGGAGGAAACGCTTTCGGCGCTTGGCCACCTGGCCGTGCCCGACCTCGCCGCGGTGCTCGATGCCGACGCACAGGCGCGCGACCTCGCCTCGCGCATTGCGGCACGCCGGCCGGCGGCGTAGTCAGGCGCCATGCTGGATTTCCTCCCGGACATCGTGCGCACGATCCTGGCCTTCCTGGTCGTGCTCGGCGTTCTCATCTTCATCCATGAGATGGGCCATTATCTGGCCGCGCGCTGGCGCGGGGTGCATGTCGATGCCTTCTCGATCGGCTTCGGCCGGGCGCTGACGAGCTGGACCGATAAACGCGGCACCGAATGGCGCATCGCCTGGATTCCGCTGGGCGGCTACGTCAAGCTGCACGGCCAGAACGAGCCGACCGAAGAAGCGGCGCCGCCCGAGACGCTGCGGCCGGGCCAGACCTTCCATGACAAGCCGGTGGGCGACCGTGCCATCGTCGTGGCCGCAGGACCCGTCGCCAACTTCCTGCTGGCTGCCCTGCTCTTCGCCGGGCTGTTCGCCACCTATGGCCGGCCGGTGGGGCAAACCGCCATCGGTGCGGTGGCCGCCGGCTCCGCCGCCGAGGCCGCCGGCCTCGTTCCTGGCGACGTGATCGTGAGCCTGGACGGCACTCGCGTCACTCGGTTCGAGCAATTGCAGCGCTACATCCAGCCGCGCGCCGGCCAGCCGGTGGCAGTGGCGGTGAACCGCGACGGCCGCGACCTGACGGTCAACGTCACCCCCGCCACCCGGCCCGGCACCGAATCGGCACCGATCGGCATGCTGGGCGTCCAGGGGGGCGGCGCACGGTTCGAGCGGCTGGACCCGTTCAGCGCGCTGCTGGCCGGGGTAGCGCAGACCTGGGATGTCAGCGCGCAAACGCTGGTGGGCATCGGCGAGATGTTGACCGGGCAACGCTCGGCGCGCGACCTCGGCGGCCCGATTCGCATCGCCGAGGTCTCCGGCGAGGCGGCCAACCTCGGCATCGTGCCGCTGATCAACCTGATGGCTTTGCTGTCGGTCTCCCTCGGATTGCTCAACCTGTTCCCGGTGCCGTTGCTGGATGGCGGGCATCTGATGTTCTACGCGGCTGAGGCAATCCGTGGCCGTCCGCTGCCGGCGCGTGCCCTGGAATACGGTTTTCGTGCCGGCTTCGCCCTGCTGATCGGCCTCTTCGTCTTCGCCACCTGGAACGACATCGCGCATGGGTCCATCGGCCGCTGGGTCGCGGGTCTGGTGGGCTGATGGCGCGTTGTTTATGGTCCGCACGGCTGAACCCTGGGATATGCACGCCTTGAAAATGTCGCTTCGCGCCTTGCTGCTGGCTTCGGCCTGCCTGCTGCCCATGATTCCGGTGGCAGCGGAGGCTCAGGGCCGGCCGCCAGCCCGCCGCGCCGCGCCGCGCGCCGCCGCGGAGGCCGGCGGCCCCGTC
The DNA here is from genome assembly GCA_964244395.1 of uncultured Rhodovarius sp. Classification (GTDB taxonomy): domain Bacteria; phylum Pseudomonadota; class Alphaproteobacteria; order Acetobacterales; family Acetobacteraceae; genus Rhodovarius. Next base: position 5,067 of record CAXTJY010000123.1, on the reverse strand, counting down.
GCCGCCGTCGAGGTGCGCGGCAACAACCGCATCGATGCTGACACCGTGCGCAGCTACATGCTGCTTCAGCCCGGCGACAGTTACGACGCCGACCGTGCCGACCGCTCGCTGCGCAGCCTGTTTGCCACCGGCCTGTTCCGCGACGTGAACATCGCCCGCGACGGCTCGCGGCTTATCGTCACCGTGGCGGAGAATCCGGTGGTCAACCGGGTGCAGTTCGAGGGCAACCGCCGGCTGTCCGACGATACCATCCGGCCCGAAGTGCAGATGCGCAGCCGCGGCGTCTTCACCAGCCAGCTGGCGCAGGCCGACCGGCAGCGCATCCTGGACCTGTATGCCAGGCGCGGCCGCTTCGCCGCCCGGGTCGAGCCGAAGATCATCCAGCTCGACCAGAACCGGGTGGACGTGGTCTATGAGATCACGGAGGGCGATGCCGCGCTGGTCAGCCGCATCAACTTCGTCGGCAACCGGGCCTATTCGGACGGCCGCCTGCGCGACGTGGTGCAGACACGCGAACAGGCTTTCTACCGCCTCTTCAGCACCTCCGACACGTTCGACCCGGACCGGCTGAGCTTCGACCGCGAGTTGCTGCGACGGTACTATCTGCGCAACGGCTTCGCCGATGTCGAGATCGGCATCGCCACCGCCGAGTTGGCGCCGGACCGCTCCAGCTTCTTCATCACCTATAATGTGAACGAGGGGCCGCGCTATCGCTTCGGCGCCATCACGGTGAACAGCGCGTTCCCGAGCCTGGATACCGCCGCGCTGCGCGCCCGGCTGGAGATGCGGGCCGGCGACTATTACGATGGCGACCTGATCGAGCGCACCACCCAGTCACTGGCCGATGCCGCCAACCTGCGCGGCTTCCCCTTCGTGGACGTGCAGCCCCAGATCGAGCGTAACCGCGAAAACAACACCATCGCCATCACCTTCCAGGTGGCCGAGGCGCCGCGGGTCTTCGTCGATCGCATCGACATCGCAGGCAACACCCGCACCCAGGACCGGGTAATCCGGCGCGAGTTCCGGCTGGCCGAGGGCGATGCCTTCAACGCGGCGCAGATCCGCCGCAGCCGCGACCGCATCCGCAATCTCGGCTATTTCGGCGACGTGCAGGTCACCTCCGCCCCCGGCGGCGCTCCGGACCGTGCCGTCATCACCGCCCAGGTCCAGGAACGCGCCACCGGCGAAGTCTCGCTCGGCGGCGGGTATTCCACGGATGCCGGCGCCCTCATCGACCTCGGCCTGCGGGAACGCAACCTCGTCGGCACCGGCGTGGATGCGCGCATCAACGGCACGCTGGCCGAACGCCGCAGCCAGGTGGATTTCTCGATCACCGACCCGGCCTTTCTGGACCGGAACCTGGCCGCCGGCATCGACATCTTCCTGGTGCAGCGCAACCTGATCAACATCGCGAACTACCGCGAGCGACGCGTCGGCTTCGCCACCCGCGCCGGCTACGAGTTCAACGAACGGCTCCGACAGAGCCTGTCCTACACGCTGGTTGATCGGAACGTGTACGACATCCAGGGGGAGGCTTCGCCCTACATCCGCGAGCAGGCCGGCCGCTCTTTGCTGAGCCAGATTTCGCAGACCCTGACCTATGACGCGCGGGACAGTCTGATCCAGGCCAATCGCGGTTATTTCGTCCGCTGGGGCGCTGATCTGGCCGGCCTGGGCGGCGACGTCGCCTACCTGCGCAATCGGGTGGATACCGCGCTGTTCCTGCCGCTGGAGCGGCTGATCGGCGACCCGGACTACGTCATGACGTTCTCGGCCAGCGTTGGCCATCTGGCACCGTTCAACAACCGCCGGCCGTACAACGTGGCGCTGGGGGTGGGCGGCGAGCGTGACCGCATCGTCGACCGCTTCTTCCTGGGCGGCGAGAATCTGCGCGGCTTTGCCATCGCCGGCGTCGGCCCGCGCGACATCAACACCCGCGACTCGCTGGGCGGCCGCCTGCTGTGGACCGCCAGCGCCGAGTTGCGCTATCCGCTGCCGCTGCCGTCCGAGCTGGGGCTGCTGGGGCGCGCCTTCGTGGATGCCGGCGCGCTGAGCCAGGGGCCGACCGGGCCTGCCATCTTCAACAGCTCGGCGCCGCGCGTCGCCGCCGGCGTGGGTATTTCCTGGCGCAGCCCGTTCGGGCTCATCAATATCGACCTGGCCCGCGCCATCGCCAAGCAGCGTTATGACGAGACGCAGGTCTTCCGCTTCGGCTTCGGCACGCGGTTCTGACGGCGTGGGTGTGGATGCGACGCATCCCACACACGCCCTGACATTTCGGGAATAGGCACATGATCAGATTTTCTACCGCCCGCTGGGCGTTGGCGATGGGCTTGAGCGGCGCGGTGGCGCTGGCACCGGGCGCCTTCGCGCAGCAGGATCCCGGTTTCTTCATCCCCGGCGGCGGCCAGGGTGGGCGTCCGCCTGCCGGCGCCCAGCCGCCGCGCCCTGGCCAGCCGCCGGCCGGGCAGCGCCCGCCCAGCGGCCAGCCCGCCGGCCAGCCGCCCCGCCCCGCCGGACGGACAGAGGCGCCGCCGCCGCTGCCCGCGGGCCAGCAGCCGCCCGCCGCGGTCATCGGCATCGTCGATATCCCCGAGGTGCAGCGCGTCTCCAGCGCCTTCAACCAGGTGCGTGAGGAGATCGAGCGCCGCCGCACCCGGCTGAACGACGACCTGCAGCGCGAACAGAACACCTGGCGCGACCAGCAGCAGGCCCTGGCCGGCGAGCGCGCCGGCTTGCAGGCCGAGGTGCTGCGCCTGCGCGAGCGCGAATTGCAGGACCGCATCACGGACAGCCAGCGCATCTTCCGCAACCGCAGCCAGGGTATCGAGCAGTCGGCCCAGGCGGCGCTGGTGGAAATCGAGCAGGGGCTGGGCACGGTGATCCGCCAGGTGGCGCAGAGCCGCAGCGTGAACCTGGTGCTGCCGCGTCCCCTGGTGATCATGAACGAGCCGCCCTTCGACCTGACGGAAGAAATCGCGCAGCAGTTCAACCGGGTTTTGCCGCGGGTGAACATTCCGGCCGAAAGCGATGGCCGCAACCCGCCCACGCCGGCGCCGGCAGCGGCCAACGCCCCTGGACCGCGTCCGGCCCCTGCACCACCGGCGCCCGGTGCGCCTGCGGCGCCGCGCCGCTGAGCGGGCCGGCGCTGGCGCGCCATGCCGGCTGATCCGCGCTTCCATTCGGCCGCGGGGCCGCAGCGGCTAGCGGCCGTGCTGGCGGCATGCGGCGGCACCGCCGAGGCTGCGGCGGACCTGATGTTTCGGGGCGTCGCCGCCCTCGCGGAGGCGGGGCCGGACCAGATTACCTATGTGGATACCGCGCGCCATGCCGGCACTCTGGGGGCGTGCCGCGCCGGCGCCGTAGTGCTGCGAAGCGCCGATGCCGGGCTGTTGCCGCCGGGCTGCATCGCCATCGTCAGCGCCGCCCCGGCGCCGGCCTTCGCCGCCATCGCGCGGCTGTTTCACCCGTTGCCGGCGGGGCAGGGGCGCCGCCACCCCGCCGCCGCTGTGGCGGAGGACGCCATTCTGGCCCAGGACGTGGATGTAGGCGCCTTCGCGGTGATCGGCGCGGGCGCCGAGATTGGCCCCGGCTGCGTCATCCACCCCCATGCGGTGATTGGCCCGGGCGTGGTGCTGGGGCAGCGCTGCACCGTGCACAGCCACGCCTCGATCAGCCACGCTGTCTGCGGCGCGGGGGTCACGCTGCACCCCGGTGCGCGGGTGGGGCAGGAGGGCTTCGGCTTCACCCCTACGGCGCAAGGCTTCGTCACCATGCCGCAACTCGGCCGCGTGGTGCTGGAGGATGGGGTGGAGATCGGTGCCAATGCCTGCATCGACCGCGGCGCGCTGGGCGACACGGTGATCGGGCGCGGCAGCCGCATCGATAACCTGGTGCAGGTCGGGCACAATGTGCGGCTCGGCCAGTCCTGCGTGCTGGTCGCGCTGGTCGGCATTTCCGGCTCGACGGTGCTGGAGGACGGCGTGGTCATGGCGGGCCAGGCCGGGGTGGCCGGGCATCTGCGCATCGGCGCCCGCGCTCGCATCGGCGCCCAGGCGGGTGTGATGAACAACGTGCCCGCGGGCGCGGACATGCTGGGCACGCCGGCGCAGCCCTCGCGCCACACCCTGCGCGAATGGGCCATCCTGCGCAGGCTGGCGGCCCGGGCGCAAAAGGGCGACAAGTCCGCACGGCAGAAGGACGATCGGGAACCACCGGCATGACTGAGACGATCATGGACATCGCGGGCATCATGCGGGCGATCCCGCACCGCTACCCCTTTCTGCTGGTGGACCGCGTGGTCGAGCTGGAGCGCGACAATTACTGCGTCGGCATCAAGAATGTCACCATCAACGACCAGTTCTTCCAGGGCCACTTCCCGAGCGAGCCGGTGATGCCGGGCGTGCTGATCATCGAAGCGATGGCCCAGACCTCGGCCGTGCTGGTGGTGGAGACGCTGGGCGGCGATTCGCGCGGCAAGCTGGTATATTTCATGTCGATCGACAGCGCCAAGTTCCGCCGCCCCGTCGTTCCCGGCGACCAGCTGCGGATCAAGGTCACCAAGGTGCAAAAGCGCATGACCGTCTGGAAGATCAGCGGCGAGGCGACGGTGGATGGGCGGGTGGTGGCGGAAGCGACGTTCTCCGCCATGATCCGCGACCGATGAGCGGCATTCATCCGAGCGCGATCATCGAGGCCGGCGCCCGCATCGCCCCGGGCGCCACCGTGGGGCCGTTCTGCACCGTGGGCGCTGATGTGGAGCTGCGCGACGGGGTCGTGCTCGTCAGCCACGTCGCCGTCGAAGGGCACACGCTGCTGCATGAGGGCGTGCATGTGTCGCCTTACGCCTCCATCGGGCTGCCGCCACAGGATCTGAAATACAAGGGCGAGCCGACGCGCTGCGAGATCGGCCCACGCACCGCGCTGCGCGAGCATGTGACGGTGCATCGCGGCTCGGTGGGCGCGCGGGGCCACACGCTGGTTGGCGCGGACTGCCTGTTGATGGCGGTGAGCCATGTCGGGCATGACTGCCGTCTGGGTGACCGCGTCATCATGGCGAACAACGTG
>CAXTJY010000122.1:0-9252 GCA_964244395.1 uncultured Rhodovarius sp. | reverse complement strand
AACCCGCTGTCGGCCGGCGGACTGCGTGGCCTGTTCACCACCCACCCGCCGACCGCGGAACGGGTGGCCCGGCTGCGGGCGATGCGGCCCACGGGCGGGGCGGCCATCGATGCGCCGGCGGCAGTCAGCCCCTGGTCGGTGCAAAGGCCCGCGGTCATGCCGCCGTCTCGGAATCCCTGGCGACGCTAACAGGTCGGGAGCAACCGTCGCCACCACCGGGAGCGACAGCGCGGCAAAGGCTGCCCCCTGGCGTCCCGCAGCGGAAGTCACGCGCGGTCCTTCCCAGGGCGTCGTGTGCGGAATGGGCCCCCTCATCTCCGCGAAGATGAACTGACCGTGCCACGCTGGGTGGCGAGGAGGGCAATGCTCCGTCAGGGCGGCCTCACTGATCGTCCCAAAGTCTCCGGCGGCGCCGATGGTTCGGGCGCCGCCGGAGGTCCACGTCGGCGCCGGGGAAGCGGGTAGCGCCGGGCGGAAGTTGCGGGGCAGTCCCGCCAGCAGGGTTGTGACCGGGGGGTCCACCGCCTGCCTGCCGGCATCATGCGCGTGGCCGCGGCCCCGCCGCCAATTCATCCACCCTGTCGGCGCCATGGGCATTTCCTATCGACGCCGCGGCCGCGCGCCGTCCCTATCGAAACCCCCGCCGCCACGGCATCCTCGCCCGCATGGCCAAGGATAAGACCCGCTTCGTCTGCCAGAACTGCGGCGCTGCCCACGGCAAGTGGCAGGGCCGCTGCGATGCCTGCGGCGAATGGAACACCCTTGTCGAGGAAATTCCCGCCGCCCGCGGCCCCGGCCCCGCCGCAAAGGCCGGCCCCGGCCGGCGCGTCGAATTCGTCGACCTCGCCGGCCAGAGCGAACCCCCCGCCCGCATGCTCACCGGCATCGCCGAGCTCGACCGCGTGCTGGGCGGCGGCTTCGTGCCGAGTTCCGCTGTGCTGGTCGGCGGTGACCCCGGCATCGGCAAATCCACCATCCTGTTGCAGGCCGCCGCGCACATGGCGCTGGCCGGCAAGCGCGTCCTCTACATCTCGGGCGAGGAAGCCGTCGCCCAGGTCCGCCTCCGCGCCCGCCGCCTGGGGCTGGAAGCCGCCCCCCTGGCCCTGGCCTCTGCCACCGCGCTCCGCGACATCGTCGCCACGCTTCAAGCTGAGAAGGACGCATCCCTCGTCGTCATCGACAGCATCCAGACGATGTGGCTGGACACGCTGGACAGCGCCCCCGGCACCGTCGCCCAGGTGCGCAGCTGCGCCGCCGAGCTGATCCGCGTCTGCAAGGCCGAGCAATTCGCCCTCGTCCTGGTCGGCCACGTCACCAAGGAAGGCACCCTGGCCGGCCCCCGCGTGCTCGAACACATGGTCGATGCCACCCTGTATTTCGAAGGCGATCGCGGCCACCAGTTTCGCATCCTGCGCGCCACCAAGAACCGCTTCGGCGCCACCGACGAGATCGGCGTATTCGAGATGACCGAGGGCGGCCTGGTGGAGGTGGCCAACCCCAGCGCCCTCTTCCTGGCCGAGCGCCGCGGCAATATCTCCGGCAGCGCCGTCTTCGCCGGTGTCGAGGGCACCCGCCCCGTGCTGGTCGAGGTGCAAGCGCTGCTCTCGCCCAGCAATGGCGGCTCCCCCCGCCGCTCGGTCGTGGGCTGGGACCAGGGCCGCCTCTCCATGCTGCTGGCCGTGCTGGAATCCCGCTGCGGCCTCAACCTCGGCCAGAACGACGTCTACCTGAACATCGCCGGCGGTCTGCGCATCGCCGAGCCCGCCGCGGACCTGGCCGTCGCCGCCGCCCTGGTCAGCGCCGCCACCGACCGCCCGACGGACCCCGACACCGTCTATTTCGGCGAGGTCGGCCTGAGCGGCGAAGTCCGCCAGGTCAGCCAGCCCGAGCAGCGGCTGCGCGAGGCGCAAAAGCTAGGGTTTCAATCCGCCACCCTGCCACGCCGGGCAGGGCGCCGCGGCACCGCCCCCGACGCGCTGCGGTTGAACGAGATCGGCCACCTCGCCGATCTCGTTTCCGTCTTCGCCGGCAAGCCGGCCAAGCCGCGGCGGGAGGCAGCGGCATCCTAAGCATCCTATCGACGCAATGGGACAAATTCAGCCTGTCCAGGCTGGAGAATTAATAGTTGTCCAAATTCAGTATCTTAATCGCCATCCGTCGCTAAGCCGGCATAAGGGGACAAATTGCCGCCAATGGTCCGGCGGCTCTTCCTGAGAGATGCGGTTGTCAAACAGCGCACCACAATCCTAGGCTTTTTATCCTTGAAAAGGCAATCCCGGTCGGCTATGGAGGGGACAAATCACCGGCGCCTGTCTTCCAGGCAATGGCCGCATGCGCCGCGCTGCCCACCGCGTTTTGCCCGTTGCATGCCCGACGCCACGGCGCGACGATGCGTCCCGAACCGGAGCGCAGTCCCCATGAGCATCCCCGTCCTCGACCTCACCGCCCCCGTCGAACAGCTCGGCGAGGAACTCCGCCACGCCTTTACCGACGTCGGCTTCTATTTCGTCCGCAACCACGGCATCCCGCAGGAGCTGCTGGACACCACCTTCGCCGAGGCCGAGCGCTTCCACGCCCAGCCCATCGAGCAAAAACTGGCGCTCAAGATCAACGAGCACAACATCGGCTACATGCCGATGCGCGGCGCCACCACCCGGGTCAACGCGGTGGGCGAGGTCGCCCTGCCCAACGCCAACGAAGCCGTCTTCTTCAAGCGCGACCTGCCGCCCGATCACCCCGACGTCATCGACAACATCCGCTTCCGCGGCCAGAACCAATGGCCCGCCTTGCCAGGTTTCCGCGAGAACATCCGCGCCGCCTTCGACGCCTTCGAAGGCCTGGGCCTCCGCCTCCTCCCCCTCTACGCCCGCGCCCTGGGCAAGCCGGCCGACTTCTTCGCCCCCTTCTTCACCGACCCGATGTACACGCTCCGCATGTCGCACTACCCGACCCAGCCGCCGACAGCGCCGGCCAATGAATTCGGGATCGCACCGCATATCGACACCAGCTTCATGACCATTCTGGCGCAGAACCGGGTGCCCGGCCTGTCGCTGCGCCTGCCCAATGGCGAGTGGCTGGACGCACCGGCGCCGGAAGGCGCGCTGCTGGTCAATGGCGGCATGATGCTGCGGCGCTGGACCGACAAGCGCTTCCTGGCCACGCCGCACCGCGTCATCAACCGCTCCGGCGGCGAGCGCTACGCCATCCCGTTCTTCTTCGATGCCAACTACCGCGCGGTGATGGCGCCGATCACCGAGGACGGCGCGGCGGGCCAAGAGCCGGCGATCACCTATCCCGATTTCATGACAGGCTATCAGAAGGCCAACTTCCACCACGCCGCGGAGAAGGTGGAGTTACAGGGTGCTTAACCAGCGAGGGGCCAGCCCCTCGCTCTCATCTGACCGGAGATGCAAGAACCTGAGGTTCTTGCCGGGGAGCTTGAGGGGCTGGCCCCTCATGCTGTCAATCGCATTACTTCTGACGTTCCCCGCCGCCGCCCAGCAACGCCCCCTCCGCATGGTCCTCGGCCAGGAGCTGGCGATCCTCGACCCCATCATCAGCACCAACAACGCCACCCGCCAGTTCGGCTACATGGTGTTCGACACGCTGATCAGCATGGACAGCCAGGGCCGCTACCAGCCGCAGATGCTGGAATCCTGGCGCGTCAGCGAGGACGGTTTGCGCTACGACTTCCGCCTGCGCGAAGGCCTGGAATGGCACGACGGCGCCCCCGTCACCGCCGCCGACTGCGTCGCCTCCCTCCGCCGCTGGGGCGCCCGCGACGGCCTGGGTCAGCTCCTCATGGCCGCCACCTCTGGCCTGGAAGCCGACGGCCCGCGCGACTTTTCCCTCACCCTCAACCGCCCCTTCGGCTTCGTCATCGAGGCGCTGGGCAAGCCCGGCACCATCGTGCCTTTCATGATGCCCGCCCGCATCGCGGCCACCGACCCGCAGCGCGCCATCACCGAATTCATCGGCAGCGGCCCCTTCACCTTCAACCGCGCGGAGTGGCGCCAGGGCGAGCGCGTCGTCTTCCGCCGCTTCGCCCGCTACCACCCGCGCCCGGAACCCGCCGATGGCCTGGCCGGCGGCAAGGTGGTGCATTTCGACGTCGCCGAGTTCGTCTCGATCACCGACGCCGCGACCCGGGTCGCCGCGCTGCAAGGCAATGAGGTGGACCTGCTGGAGCTGCTGCCGCCCGACTTCATCCTGCCGCTGCGCCGCAACCGCAACATCAACGTCCTCCGCCCGACGGGCGGACTGGGCCAGTTCATGCCCTTCGTCAGCCTGAACCACGCCATCCCGCCCTTCGACAACGTGCTGGTGCGCCAGGCCGCGCAGGCCGCCATCAACCAGTCGGAGATCGTCGCCACCGTGGGCGTGCCGCCGGACTTCCGCCTGGACGACTGCACCTCGATCTCGATGCTTTCCGACGGCTCAAATCACTTTAACCTGTCGTGGATCTGGATCGTGGTTGCGATTGTGGTGTTCACCGCGCTGTTTTCGGGGCGTGGTGGCGGCCTGCGCGGGCCCGAGCGTGCCCGCGCCTTGCTGCGCCAAGCCGGCTACAACAACGAACGGATCGTGTTCCTGCACCCGACCGACAGCGTGACCCTCTCCCCCGTTGCCTCCATGGCCATGCAGAACCTCCGCCAGGCCGGCTTCAACGTCGAGGAATGGTCGAGCGACTGGGCCAGCGTCGCCGCCCGCCGCCTGAACCGCGAGCAATGGAACGCCGTGGTGGTCGTCTGGCCCGGCGTCGATCTGTTCAGCCCCATCGTCTTCGCCGGCACCGCCTTCAACTGCCGAAACTACCCCGGCTGGTTCTGCGACGAACCCATGCGCGCCCTGATGGAGCGCTACACAGCCGTCCGCGAACCCGCCGAGCGCCGCGAACTCGCCGCCGCCATCCAGGACCGCTTCCATGAGAACGTGAACCTGATCATCGCGGGGCAACTCAGCGTGCCGCAGGCCTACCGGGCTGAGCTAACCGGCATCGTCGAATTTGCCTTCCCCATTCCGTGGAACCTGCGCCGCCGCTGATTCGCCGCGGGTGCACAACCGGGAATCGGCCCGCATGGGCCGCCTGCACGTTCAACGTGCACCCCCCACCTTCCGCTCCTGTTATCGCTCCCTTGTCGGAACCGGGCGCTCCTGCCCGGACGGCACAAGGAGCACGACAGATGAAAAGCATCCCAGTCCTCGACCTCAACCAGCCGGTGGAAGTGCTTGGCGCCGAACTTCGCCGGGCCTTCACCGAGGTCGGTTTTTACTTCGTCCGCAACCACGGGGTCACGCAGGAACTGCTGGATACCACCTTCGCCGAAGCCGAGCGCTTCCATGCCATGCCGCTGGAAGACAAGCTGGCGTTGAAGGTGGACCAGCACAATATCGGCTACATCCCGATGCGCGGGACCACCACGCGCATCAACGCGGTGGGCGACATCGCCCGCCCCAACGTGAACGAATCCGTCTTCTTCCGACGCGATCTGGGCCCCGATCATCCGGATGTCGTCCAGGGGCTCCGGTTCCGGGGGCAGAACCAATGGCCACAGCTGCCAGGCTTCCGCGAGAACATCCGCGCGATCTGCGATGCCTTCGAGGGGCTCGGCAAGCGACTGCTGCCGCTCTATGCCCATGCGCTCGACCTGCCCGGCGACTATTTCGCGCCGTTCTTCACCGAGCCGATGTATGCGCTGCGCCTGGCGCATTACCCGCAGCAGGCGCCAATGGCGCCTGAGAACGAGTTCGGCAGCTCGCCGCATCTCGATGTGAGCTTCATGACCATTCTGGCGCAGAACCGCGTGCCAGGGCTTTCCCTGCAGCTGCCGGACGGGTCCTGGCTGGACGCGCCGGCGCCGGAAGGCGCCCTGCTGATCAATGGCGGGATGCAGATGCAGCGTTGGACGGCGGGCCGCTTCCGGGCGGCGCCGCACCGCGTCATCAACCGTTCGGGTGGCGAACGCTATGCCATGCCGTTCTTCATGGATGCCAGCTACCGCGCGGTGATGACCCCCATCACCCTGGACGGGCAGCCTGGCGTGGACCGGCCGATCACCTATGCCGAGTTCATGGAGCAATTCCAGCGCGCCAATTTCCACCACGCGCAAGACATGCCGCTCGCCCAGGCACAGGCGGAGCGGAAGGTGCTGCTGGGCGTCTGATATGACTGCCCCGCATCGCACTTCCTCGTTATGCCCGGGCTTGACCCGGGCATCTCCGGGGCTTTGAGGTCTCCCGCACTCAGTCAGGGAGGTGGCCGGGTCAAGCCCGGCCACGACGGCGGGGCCCACGCGCGGCTCAGGCGGCTTCCAGCAGTCCGTCGCGCGCCAGCCGACGCATGAAGTCCAACGCGCCTTCCCCCAGCTCAGACGCGCTGGCGCCATCGGTCAGCGGCCCGAGCCACTCCGCCTCCTCGGCCGACAGCGCAATCTCCCCGCAGGTCCAGTGCAGCGCCGCGCCGCCATCGGGCGCCATCGCCACGTGGTGGTGCATTCCATCGGCCAGCCGCATCCGCGCTTCCGGCGTAGGCTCGCCCATGAACAACCCGCGCGCCGGCAGCGGCTGCCGGTCCCGCGCCAGCTGATCGAGCAGCATCATCGACAGCCGCTCGGCATGCGCCACGCTGTCCAGCCCGCGCAGCTTGCGCGCCAGGGTCTCCAGCAGGCCGGCCACCGCGTCCGGCTCCGCCAGCCGCCAGGTCGGCACCGCCTCGCGCAGCGGCGTCGCCTCGACCTCGTCGCTGTCCACCAGCATGCGCAGCGCCTGTGCCCAGCTGGGTTCCAGCAGGCCCACGGTAACGTGCAGGGAGGGCTCGCCCGGCTCCGTCGCCGCGTCGTGCATCACGCCGCGCGGGATGTAGAGCGCGTCGCCCGGCTCCATCAGCACGATGTTCGGCTCGCCTTCCGGCGCCAGCCCCCCGGGCCACGGCGTGCGCCGCGTCGGGTTCTCCACCCGCTGCCCATCCCACACCCGCCAGCGCTTGCGGCCGGAGACCTGCAGCACCAGCACGTCATGCGTGTCGAAATGGCTGCGGAAGCCCTGCGCCTTGGGTGGCGTCAGGTAGATGTTGGTCTGGCAGCCATGCAGGAACAGCTTCTCAAGCCCGCGGCAGAACCGCCCCAGCGGCGGATGCGTCTCGTGGAACTGGCTGGCCACCAGCGAGGCCCCGGCATCGAAGCGGCGCAGCAGCCGCGGCAGATCAACCCGGCCGTCCGGCAGCGCATATTCATTCTCCGGCACGCCGGCGCTGCCCTCGCGGCTGTCATCGGCCATACTGACGCGCGGGGTGCGGGCGCCGTCGGTGCGCAGATACGCATCCAGCACGGCGATGCTCAGCAGCCCGGCGTAGCGCGGCACGCCGCCGCCGCCGAAATGCCGCCAGCCCGTGCCCTCGCGCATCGCCAGCACGCTCTCCAACGGCAGGTCGCCGAAGGCCAGGTTGAAGGCTTCCTCCATCAGGGAGGCGGCCTCCTCGGGCGGCGCCAGTCTCTCCAGCACGAGCCCGCCTAGTAGCCGCGGCGCCCGCGGCCGGGGCCGTCGCTGGGGTCGCTGTCGGTCACGCCCGTGCGATAGCCGCCGGTGTTGCCACGATAGCCGCCCCGGCCGCGGCCGGGGCCGTCATTCGGGTCGCTATCGGTGATGCCGGTGCGGTAGCCCACGGCCGGGGCGCCACGATAGCCGCCGCGTCCATTGCCGGGCCCGTCATTCGGGTCCGCATCGGTGATGCCGGTGCCGCGCACCGGGCCCCGATAACCGCCGCGGCCGTTGCCGGGCCCATCATTCGGGTCCGAATCGGTGACGCCGGTGCCGCGAACGATCACCGGCGGCTGCTGTACGTACACCGGCTGCGCCGGAACGCAGGCAGCGACGCCCACCCCCGTCGCGCCCAGCGCGCCCGTGCGGATGATCAGTCGGCGGCGGGAAAGCTTGTTGTCGCGGTTATCGTCCATCTCATCCTCACCGGTTGTGGCTCGCCACGCAGGCCGCTTGACGGTCCCGATCGTGGGTCTGGCCTTTCCTCATTCGAGCAAGTGTTCATGATCACAACCAGTTAAGCAATCATTGATGCGCATCACGGTTCCTTGCTTGCCGCTCCGTCCCTGCTTCGGCATAAGCCGGCCATCGCTCGCCAGGAAATTCCATGTCCGCTCCCGATCTCAATTCCGGCACGCCGCCCGCCCCTGGCGCCGTCACCTTGCCGCCGCTCTACACCGGGCTGGAGCCGCTGACGGCGCAGCGCCACGCCGATTTGCGGGTGCGCGAGGCCGGCTACGCCTTCGCCCGCGGCATTTCCGCCATCCCGCTCGCGGCGGAGGAATTCGCCATCGCCGGCCGGCAGTACCCCATCGTCTTCACCGCGCAGGCGCCGCACATGCCGGTGGCCATCGTCGGCCTGGCCGCCGACAGCAACATGCACGTCACCGCCGACGGTGCCTGGGCCGAGGGCAAGTACGTGCCGGCCTATCTGCGCCGCTTCCCCTTCTTCCTGGTCCGCGTGGCAGAGGGCAGCGAGGAGCTGGCGCTGTGCATGGACCCTAACGCGCCGCAATTCAGCACCACCGAAGGCGAGCCCCTCTTCGGCGCCGACGCCAAGCCGACGCCGATGCTGGACCGCGCCTTCACCTTCTGCCGCAGCCTGGAGGTCGCCATGCAGAAGACCCGGGGGATGGCCGAACAACTCACCGCCCTCAAGCTGCTGCAACCTGCCGCCGTGCAGTTCGAGCAGTTCGGCAAGCCCACCAAGATCGACGGCTTCCATGCGGTGCAGCGCGAGGCCTTCGCGGCGCTGACTCCGGAACAGCTGGCCGAACTGCGGGACAACGGCATGCTCGAACTCATCTATGCCCACCTGCTGTCCATCGGTGGCCTGCCGGAGCTGGCGGCGCGGATGAAGCCCATCGCCGCTTGATCGCAGCGCACTTTGCGTCAACCCTGGACTCGCGAATGCGAAACAGGGAGCAAACAATACATGGCAAGAGTGGCATTGGTGACCGGCGGGCAGCGCGGCATCGGCGCGGCGATCAGCGAAGGCCTGCAGGCCGCCGGGCGAAAAGTGGTGGCCAGCTACGCCGGCAATGACGCGGCGGCGGCGGCCTTCACCGAACGCACCGGCATCCCCTGCTACAAATTCGACGTCGGTGACTTCGCCGCCGTCACCGCCTCGGTCGCCAAGATCGTCGAGGAGCTGGGCCCGATCGATATCCTGGTCAACAACGCCGGCATCACCCGCGACTCGATGATGCGCAAGCT
>CAXTJY010000121.1:0-9266 GCA_964244395.1 uncultured Rhodovarius sp. | reverse complement strand
GACGCCGAGGGCGTCTCGAATCTGGAGCGGGTGTGGGGCCAGTGGGAGGGCGCGGGGCTGATGGGCGAGGCGGGTTCCTCCCGTGCCGCGTTGCTGTTCGGCGAAGGCGGCTCGTACTCGGTGGACGACCTGCTGGCGCGCGGCGCCATGCTGGATGGAATCGAGGCCGCGATTGGCCGGGCCAGCCGTTCGCTGCGGCTGTTGCTGGCGGAAATGGATCAGGTGCCGGGCGAGAGATGACCATTCCTGGGAGGCCGGCCGAATGACACTGGCGAGGATGCTACCCCGGCTCATCTGCGCGCAAACAAGATCGAGCGGAACAGCCTCGTCTATCAATGCTCGACGGGCAGACCGACCTGGACAGCCTCGCGTCTCCGAAAAACTAATTTTTCGCCTGATTTTTCCGAAAGAAAATGAGTTTTATTCAAAATTCGCGAAGTCACTTCACTCGAGCCAGCCCGAAATCGGTCGTGTGTCTCTACAAATATAACTTCGACAGATTGTAACCACTCTAGATCAGTGGACGAAAACAGCTCAACCTCGGCCCCTTCTATGTCAACTTTGAGGAGGTCAATCTTTTCAATATTGTTCTGCTCCATCAATGTTTTTATGGTATACGCTGGAGTGAGCTTGTGTGACTGGGCCGACGACACAGGTTCCTTCGTCTGGACGCCCCAAGCACCTAAGTCTCTGCCGTCGGAACCGGACGTTACTAACTCGACAAATCCATCCGATGACCAAATGGCGCCGTGCACGAGGGTAACATTAGCCACTTCTCGAAGGTTAATTCCGAGCATCTTAAAATTTTCAATGTCGGGTTCAACGCTAATAATCAATGCTTTCGGAAATTTCATTGAAAAGTAAGATGTAGCAAACCCCACATTAGCTCCAAGATCCACAACTACCTCAACTGGATTCGAAAACTCTATATTATACTCTAAATCCCCGAACACTTGACCTAATACGTGTGGGTCGCTTGCATCCAGTCTTACCATCAGGGAATGAGCCACCCCTTCCGGACGTACTAAGGCGCCCTCAATCGGATAGGCAGTTCCTCTTACCTCAAGCATAGGCGGTGCATTTGAGTGGTTTTTTAAATTATTTGTCAAACTTTGCTTTTCGTGAACATATCCTTCCGGGGTTAGTCGCACTGCTGGCAATGGGGAATTATGTAGCCGCCAAGCTTGCTTAACAAAATCCTCAGAGAAAACGCTTTTCAGTCTGTCCTCTCCCTCGGCCATCAGCAAGTTATAGAATTGACGCCAATGAAAACCGGCTTTTGGATCATTCGAACTGAGAGCCTCATAAGCCCGGCCGCCATTTACGATTTTCCTCTTAAAATGTTCCCAACTGCGTATGGGGAAATGCGCTATATACACTCCATCCACCGAAGCATCATACGCGGGCACTCTGACGCCCCACTCGCAAAAAACGTCGTGGTTGCCTTGGCCGAATATAAAGTCGGGAGCCCACCGAGCAGCGGTTTTGACCCCAGTAAAATGTTTGTCGCAGTACACTAACCTTGCCAAAGGATTCTCAATTGACGGGTTGTCATCTGCCGTGCAACGGTAATTTTTTAATCTCAAGGTCATAGCACCAAAATAAAATGGATGATTGACATCAAATCGTGAGTTTTTACTTATCTTTCCTTGTATTTCATTGCAATAAGAGGGGATGTCATATTTAGGCGTCACTATGAATTCGTCGGCATCTACAGCCATAATCCAGTCGCAATTGAAATAGGTATGGGCAAATCGAGCCGCCGCTGTGGTTCTTTCGCTTTGCCGATACGCTACCTCCGAGTCGTTCAAAACTAAGACTTGAACACCCATCGATGCATGCTGCTCTCTAAACCGGTCAATTTCATATCGGGTTAAATCGGTACTTCCATTATCGATTATAAGGTACTGCTTTACCCCTGAAGCTGCGTGCCAAGCTAAATTTCTATAAATGATGTCTTCCTCATCCCTCACCATCATGACGATGGCTACGCCCGAGGTTGCCACGTCATTTTTCTTCCAGGAAGGAAAGCGGTTCTTATGAGATAGGCTCTGCTCTCGCAAAGCGTGGCCGCGAATAGCGGGGGCTATCTCGGTTATGATCTTTTGCAGTTGTTCAACGGCGAGTCGGCGTAATGGCATCCGTTCTCCAGCAGCGCCGGCCAAGCCAGGCTCGAACAATGATTCAAATGAAAGAACTTCAACCTTGAATCCAAATTTTTCCGAGTACTGCCGGGCGCGAGTTATATCCTCCAGCGCCATTCGATAACCGGCCGCCATCATCCTTAATTCGCGGCGGGGCGGAACTGGCCCCCATCTGTCAATGTGGTTTCGAACAGTAGTCATACTGGACGTGGGATCGTTTAAAATGCGGTCAAGATATGTAGCAGCGATGCCAAAACTGAAATCTGTTGCTTCAATTACTGTTATTTTTATAGACTTGGACGTAAATATTTCCAGTGCTCGGATGTACCGTTCAGCGCCGAAAGCTGATGGTACAATAGCGTTGATTACTGGCAAGTCTTTTAGATTTGCGATGGCTTCAACAAATTCGGCAATCTGTTCTTTATTCTTTCCTGTTGCGAACAAAATTTGAAAATCTACTTCTAAAATTTCCGTGAGAAGTTTTGCTTGAGGTAAGGTTACCAAGAAAATGTTAATGAGCATAAAAAATCTCCCTGAAAGAAGACGCTTATTTATACTAGTAAAACTGTGGTGGAGAAGCAAGCTCGTACGATGCAGGGCCTCATCCGTTGGACGTAGCGCGATAGACTGTGTTGCCGCCGTTCATGCTGCGGCGCACAATCGCTGAGATGACAGCGGATCCCGAAGCTCGACGCATCCGCCGCCTCATCGCGATGTTCGCGCTTACCGGCTTCGCGGGGTCGCTCATCATGCGCGCGACCGACCCGCTGGTGGGGTCCATCGCAGCCGAGTTCGGCACGCCCGTGGGCACCGTCGCCCTTCTGGCCTCCGCCTTCGCGCTGCCGTTCGCCTTCGTGCAGCCCTTCCTGGGGCCCGTGGGGGACGCGCTGGGCAAGCGCAGAGTTATCCTGGTGTGCCAGTGCCTGCTGGGAATGATGGTGCTGGGGGCGGCACTGGCGCCCAGCTTCGCCATGTTGATGCTGTTCCGCGCCCTGTCCGGCGCCGCGGCGGGTGGCACCATGCCGCTAACCCTGGCGGTGTTCGGCGACGAGATCCCGCTGGAACGCCGCCAGGTCGCCATCAGCCGATTCCTCGTCTTCACTATCATCGGCCAGATCGCCGGGGGCGTCCTGGCGGCTCTGGTCGAGCCCATCCTGGGGTGGCGCGGCGTGCTGGGGCTGTGCGCCTGCTTTTCCGCCAGCGCCGCCACCGTTTTGTATCTGGCGCAACGGCGCGTGCCCCGGCCGGCGCCGCAGCCCTTCCAACCCGTGGTGGCGCTGCAGCGCTACGCCATGCTGTTCCGCCTGCCGGCTGCGCGCATCCTGTACATCGCGGTCGCCATCGAGGGCGGGCTGGTCTTCGGCGGCTTCCCACATTTTGCGCCGCTTCTGGCCGAGCGGGGCCTGGGCGGCACCGCCGAAGCCGGGATGACGGTGGCGGCGTTCGGCTGCGGCGGCTTCGTCTACGCCACCATCGTGTCGGTGGCGCTGCGGCTGCTGGGGCAGCGGCGAATGGTGCGGCTAGGCGGCGTGCTGGCGGGCGGCGGGCTGCTGGGCATGGCGCTGGCGACGCAGACCTGGGCGTTCGTCGGCTGTGGGGTGCTGCTGGGGACCGGCTTCTTCATGATCCACAACACCATCCAGGTGCGCGTGTCGGAGGTGGCGCCGCAGGCGCGGGGCTCGGCCATCGCCATGCATTCGTTTTCGTTCTTCATCGGGCAGTCGGCGGGGGCGGCGTTCATGGGTCTGGCGCTGGTAACGCTGGGTTCGACCCTGGCGTTCTGTTGGGTAGCCGTTGCGTTGTCGGGGCTTGGGTGGTGGCTGGGCGTGGATCGCTCGAGGCGGGTTTAGAAGCCTTGCGAACGGAAGGTGAACTTGCGCCTGGCCACGGCGCTCAACTCCGTTCCCAATCAGTGCGTTGCCCCGAGTCGCGCGAACGAATCGCTCACAAAAAAAGGCAGCCGTCTTGTACCAGCCCTTGTGGGCGGCGCGGGCAAGCTGCCACAACGCCGTTCTCTCTTCGTGCGGTCGATGGCCGGCGATTCGCAAGCCTGAATGGAATTCGAGCATGGCTGCTATTCACGATCGCATTCCCTGGTGGGCCTGGCTGGTGCCGGCCGCCGGGCTGGGCCTGGCCTTCGCCGGCCTACCGGCGCTGTCGGCTTTCGGCGCGGCGATGGGGGGGGTGCCGTTCGGTACGCTGGTCCTGGCGATTGCGGTGACGGTGATCGAGACCGGGCTGATCATTTCGCTGATGGCCGATGGGTTGCACCCGGAGCTGGCGCGGGATTCGGTGTTCGCGTCGATCATGATCGCGCTGAACGGGATCATCGGGGTGGCGCTGGTGCTGGGCGGGGCGATCCTCTTCAAGCAAAACTACGACGCGCGCGGGGCTTCGGCGTTCCTGACCGTGGTGATCGCCATTGCCACGCTGACGCTGGTGCTGCCGAATTACACGGTGGCGGCACCGGGGCCGGCGTTCTCACGCCAGCAGCTGGTGTTCGTGGCGGTGCTGGCGCTGGCGCTGTACGCGGTGTTCCTGTTCACGATGACGGTGCGGCACCGCGCCGACTTCCTGCATGGCCACGATATCGAGCCCGGTGCGGGGCGGCCGCCGGCGCGGCGGGCGGCCGTGGCATTCGGGCTGATGGTGCTGTCGCTGGCGGTGGTGGTGCTGCTGGCCAAGCAGCTGGCCCCGGCGCTGGAGGCTGGGGTGCGCTGGCTGGGCGCGCCGCGGTCACTGACCGGCGTGGTGGTGGCGGGGTTGGTGCTGCTGCCGGAGGGCGTCTCGGCGCTGAAGGCGGCGGCGCGGAACAACCTTCAGGTGGCGATGAACCTGACCCTGGGGTCGGTGCTGGCGTGCATCGGGCTGACGATTCCGGTGGTGGCGGGCTATGCGCTGTGGACCGGGAGCTCGCTGCAACTGGGTCTGGCGCCGGCGGGGATGGTGCTGCTGATGCTGACGTTTCTGGTGAGTATTTTGACGCTGACGAGCGGGCGGACGACGCTGTTGCAGGGGGCGGTGCATTTGATGGTGTTTGGGGTGTTTTTGCTGTTGAGTTTTTTGCCCTAGTCGGAGGTTTTAACCCGCCGCAGCGCCTTGGTCCGCCCATCCCGCGCCTTTCCCTCCAAGCGCCTCTCCTTGCTCCCCTTTGTCGGCTTGGTTGCCCGCCGCTTCGGCGGCGGCGGCGCGGCCGCCTCCCGCAACAGCGCCAGCAGCTTCTCCAACGCATCCTCCCTGTTCCGCTCCCGCGACCGGAACCGCTGCGCCGAGATGATGAGCACCCCGTCGTTCGTCAGCCGTTGCCCCGCCAGCCTCTCCGCCCGCGCCCGCACATCGTCTGGAATCGACGGCGAGTGCCTGATGTCGAACCGCAGTTGGACCGCGGTCTCCACCTTGTTGACGTTCTGCCCACCGGGGCCGGAGGCGCGCATGAAGTCCTCGTGCAGTTCGGCCTCGGGCAGGTGGATGCGGCGGGTGACTTCGATCATGTCGGCGCCTCTGCCGCAGGCGTCACGCCGACAAGCGCCGCGGCGGGCATGTCGTCCTTCAGCCCGACACCCGTCGCCCCCAGCGCCATCGCCGCCCGTAGCAGCCAGGCCAGCTTCGCCGCGGCCTCCTCAGCACTCAGCCCGCCCGGCCGCACGTTGCTGATGCAGTTGCGCTCGGCGTCACTCCGCCCCACCCGGGGCGCCCAGGTCAGGTAGATGCCCAGTGAGTCCTGCGCCGAAAGCCCAGGCCGTTCGCCGATCAGCACCGCCACAGCAGCCGCGCCCATCGCCTCGCCGATCGCGTCGCCCAGCGCCACCCGCGCCTGGGTCGCCACTACCACGGGCCCGACCGGCAGCGGCAGCAGCCCGCGCGCCGCCGCGATCACCGCCGGCGCCTGCGCCGCCACGCCGGTGGCGCACAGCCCATCCGCCACCACGAACACCAGCGCGCCGGGGGCAGGGGGCAACACCGTCCCCTCGGCCAGGCGCCGGCCCAGGTCGGGCCGGAGCAGGTATTCGCGGCGGTCGCGGGCCTGGCTGTGGACTGTCAGGTCGCCGGGCATGGCGGCCTCGCCCCACACGGCGTCCCGCGCCGCCGCGTGCGCGGCCTGGAAGGCGAGGTGCGCCGCGGTGGGCTGCGCCGTGCCGACGCGGCCAAGCGAGACGCGCGCCATGGTGTGTCGGCGAAGGGTCAGGGCGTCGGTCATCGGGGTGCTTGCCATGTGTCACCGGTGGCGCTCGGCTTCGGGGAGTTGGCGGGGTTGGGGCCCGGCCATGACGGATGGGGGACGGCCGGGAACCGATCGACCGCACTCTCGCCGCGCGATCCGCAGCCCGGCTCAGGTCGTAGCCCGTTCACAGCCCGATCAGCGCCGGCGACAGCGCGGCCGGGATCGCCTCGCCGCCCAGGCCCATGCGCGCGATCCACGCCTCGAATTCCGGCGCCGCGTGCTTGCCGGTGGCCGCGCGCGCATACAGCCCGTCATGGAAGCTCGTACTCTGATACGCCAGCATCACGTCATCCGCCCCCGGCACGCCCATGATGTAGTTGACGCCGGCCACCGCCAGGCAGGTCAGCAGCGCGTCCATGTCGTCCTGGTCCGCCTCGGCGTGGTTGGTGTAGCAGACGTCGATGCCCATCGGCAGGCCCAGCAGCTTGCCGCACATGTGGTCCTCCAGCCCGGCGCGCAGGATCTGCTTGCCGTCATACAAATATTCCGGGCCGATGAAGCCGACGACCGAGTTGACCAGTAAGGGCGCGAAGGCGGCGGCCACGGCATAGGCGCGGCATTCGATGGTCTGCTGGTCCACGCCGTGATGCGCACCGGCCGAGAGCGCGCTGCCCTGGCCGGTCTCGAAATACATCACGTTCGCCCCCGGGTGTCGGGCCTGGCCTGCGTCATGCGCTTCGGCCAGCAGGGCCAAGGAGACGCCGAAGCTTTCATTCGTCCCCTGCGTGCCGCCAATCGACTGGAAGACGAGATCGACCGGCGCGCCGCGCTGCATCGCCACCATGGTGGTGGTGACGTGGCTCAGCACGCAGCACTGGGTGGGGATGGCGAAGCGGTCGCGGATCATGTCCAGCATCTCCAGCAGCCGCATCACCGTCTCGATGTTGTCGGTGGCGGGGTTGACGCCGATGCAGGCGTCGCCGGCGCCCAGCAGCAGGCCGTCGAGGACGGAGGCGGCGACGCCGCGCGCATCGTCGGTCGGGTGGTTGGGCTGCAGGCGGATGGAGAGGGTGCCGGGGCCGCCCAGGGTGTTGCGGAAGCGGGTGACCACCCGCGGCTTGGCGCCTACCGCGATGAGGTCGGACACGCGCATGATCTTGCTGACGGCGGCGACCATTTCAGGCGTCAGGCCGAGGCCCGACACATCGTCCTGGGCCAGCAGGAAATCGCGCAGGCCGCCGATGGTGAGGTGCGACACGCGGGCGAAAGCGCCGCGGTCGTGTCGATCCATGATCAGCCGGGTGACGTCGTCGACCTCGTAGGGGACCACCGCCTCGATCAGGAAATGCGACAGCGGCAGGTCGGCCAGGGCGTGCTGCGCGGCGACGCGCTCGGCCGCCGTTGCCGCCGCGATGCCGGCCAGCGCGTCGCCGGAGCGTAGGGGCGTGGCCCGCGCCATCAGCATGCGCAAATCGTCGAAGACGTAGCGGGTTCCGCCGAGGCTGTGCGCGAAGGGCATGGCAGAATGCGATACACAGCGGGTTGCCGCCGGCGCAAGCGCGGGCAATCCTGCCGCCCAGGAAAGCCCGAGGAAGCGATGACATTGGACCAGGCGCCGAGCGCCAAGGCCGACTGGCCGGATCACATCTATGACCTGCTGAAGACCTACAATGTGAAGCAGGTGGCGCTGGTGCCGGATGCCGGGCATTCGCGGTTGATCAAGCGCTGCCTGGCCGACAACACGATCCGCGTGGTGACGCTGACGACGGAGGAAGAGGGCGTGGCGATGATGGCCGGCGCCTGGCTGGGCGGGCAGCGGTCGGTGCTGTTGATGCAGAGCTCGGGCGTGGGCAACTGCATCAACATGCTGAGCCTGGCCACGCTGCACCGCACGCCGATGCCCATGCTGGTGACGATGCGCGGCGATTTCGGCGAGTTCAATCCGGCGCAGGTGCCGATGGGACGCGCGACGCAGGCGGTGCTGGAGGCGATGGGCACGCTGGTGAACCGGGCGGACACGCCGGAGGACATCGGGGCGAATGTCGAGGCGACGTTGAAGTTTGCCTACAACACCTACCGCGCTACGGCGACGCTGATCGGCCAGCGCGTCATCGGCGCCAAGACGTTCGGGAAGGACTGAGCCCATGTTGCATCGAAGGGCATTGGTCGCCGGCGTGTTGGAAGGCCGGGGCGACATGGCGGTGATCGCGGGGCTGGGCGCCTCGGCGTGGGACATCACGGCGGTGGGCGACACGGCGCTGAACTTCCCGCTGTGGGGGGCCATGGGCGGGGCTGCGATGATCGGGCTGGGCTTGGCCATCGCCCAGCCGGAGCGGACGGTTCTGGTCATCACCGGCGATGGCGAGATGCTGATGGCGCTGGGCGCGCTGGCCACCATCGCGGTGCAGGCGCCGAAGAATTTGGCGATTCTGGTGCAGGACAACGAGCATTACGGCGAGACCGGGATGCAGGAGACGGCGACCGGGCATGGGGTGGATCTGGTGGCGATGGCGCGGGGCGCCGGCATCAAGCACACCATGTTCGTGACCGAGCCCGGGCAGGTGCCAGCTTTGCGCGCCGCCATCCATGCCGGCGAGGGGCCGTTCTTCGCCGTGGCCAAGATCGATCCCGAAACCCTGCCGCTGGTGCTGCCGCCGCGTGAGGGCGTCATCCTGCAGGCCCGCATGCGCGAGGCCATTCTCGGCCCCGCCGCCAATCTGGAGTAGCCCATGCCACACGTCGTCTTCCTGCGCGGCGTCCACCCCGACGCCGTCGCCCGCCTGGCCGCCGAGCCGGATTTCACCCATGAGGCGGTGGACCCCACCGACCGTCCGGCTCTGGAAGCGGCGATGGCCAATGGCCACGCTATCGTCGTCCGTGCCACGCCGATCAATGAGGATTTCCTGTCCATCTCGCCCAAGCTCGCCATCGTAGCGCGGCATGGCGTGGGGTATGATCAG
>CAXTJY010000120.1:0-9277 GCA_964244395.1 uncultured Rhodovarius sp. | reverse complement strand
AATGCACTGATCGGCAGCGTTCTGATCGGCGGCATCGGCAACGACAGTTTCTCCGGCCAGGGACAGAACGACACCCTGGTGGGCGGCGCCGGCAACGATATCCTGCGCGGCAACGCGGGGCAGGACCTGCTGATCGGCGGTGCCGGTAACGACCAGCTTGTCGGCGGCAGCGGCGCAGACGTCTTCGGCTTCAACGCGCCGGGCTGGGGCTATGATCAGATCTTCGACTTCTCCCGCGCGGAGGGCGACAAGTTCGACATGCGCGGCAGCGGTGCCACCAGCTTCGGCCTGCTGGGGCTCAGCACCATCGGCAGCGATACGGTGGTGCAGTTCGGTGCCAGTCGCTTCGACGTTTACAACACCGTCGGCCTGCAGGCCTCGGACTTCATCTTCAGCTGATCGTCGATAGCCGGGAGGGCCTCGGCTCACTCCCGGCGCCGGCTGTCGCCGGCCTTTCACAGCCGCCATGTTTGCGCCATAAACGAGGCCTGAATGACCTCCTCCCTGGCGGAACCTTGTCGATGCGCCTGCACGCCACCTGCGTCTCGTTGGGTGGCGC
Organism: uncultured Rhodovarius sp.; assembly: GCA_964244395.1. Lineage (GTDB taxonomy): Bacteria > Pseudomonadota > Alphaproteobacteria > Acetobacterales > Acetobacteraceae > Rhodovarius. Next base: position 8,718 of record CAXTJY010000120.1, on the reverse strand, counting down.
GGGGCTATTGCTTCTGGGCGCTCCGGGGGCCGGCAAGTCATCCCTGGCACTGCGCCTGATGGAACGGGGCTGGTCGCTGGTGGCGGACGATCAGGTGGATGTGGCGCCATGCGAAGAGGGGCTCGTCGCGGCACCGCCGGCGGAACTGGCGGGGCGGCTCGAGGTTCGCGGCCTTGGCGTGTTCGAACGGTTGCCACATGCGCCCTCCAGGCTCGTCGCGGTGGCCAGGCTGCGGCCCGCCGGCACCATCCCCCGTATGCCGGAGCCTTCGCGCTGGCGGGCACATGGCCGGGATCTGCCGGAATTTCCGCTCGACCCGGCGGATGCGGCGGCGCCCGAAAAGGCGGCCTGGGCGAGACGCGCGGCGTTGGGCGAACTGGTACAGACCGCGGGAGCCTTCTCGGCTTGAACAAGCCCAACGCCCCGGCTGGCCGGAGCGCGGCATGAGGCGGCCGGTCGTCATCATCACCGGTCTTTCCGGCGCCGGCCGCAATTCCATCCTCAACATGCTGGAAGACATGGCGTTCGAGACGGTGGACAACCCGCCGCTGCCGGTGCTGGAGGCGCTGCTGGGTGATGGCGACCTGCCGATCGCGGTCGGCGTCGACACCCGCTCGCGCGGCTTCGAGCCGGGCCGGCTGCTGACCATCCTGGAGCGCTTGCGACTGCGGCCGGACCTCGCGCCCACCCTGCTCTTCGCCACAGCCGAGGATGCGGTGCTGTTGCGACGCTACACCGAGACCCGCCGGCGGCATCCACTGGCGCCGGGCGGCCCGCTCGGCACCCGGGTGCAGGACGGTATCGCCAGGGAAATCCAGTTGATGGCGCCGCTGCGCGAAGCTGCCGACCTGCTGGTGGACACCACGGACGTGCCGCTGCCCGAACTGCGCCGCCGCATGGAAGCCCGCTTCCGCCCGGACGGCGCGCCGGGGCTGGCCATTACCGTGCAGTCCTTCGCATTTCCGAAAGGCCTGCCGCGCGAGGCTGACCTGGTGTTCGACATGCGTTTCCTGCGCAACCCCCATTACGTCGCGGCGCTGAAGCCACTGACCGGGCGCGACCCCGGCGTGGCCGACTACGTCGCCGCCGACCCGGCTTTCGACGGCTTCTGGGCCGGGCTGACCGCGCTGCTCGACCCGCTGCTGCCCCGCTACGTGGCGGAGGGAAAGAAGTATCTCACCATCGCGCTGGGCTGCACCGGCGGCCGGCACCGCTCGGTTTTCGTGGCGGAGAAGCTGGCGGCCCACCTGGCGGACGCGGCTGCCATGCACGGATGGCGTGTGGAGCTGAACCACCGGGAATGGACGGACGGACCGCGCGGCGCTAATGGCGCGCCTCACGATGCGATGCCCCCACACCCGGCCCGCGCCCCCCATATGATCCAGGCTGAATGATGAAGCCCCCACTCGAAGCTGCCACGCGCCCCTTCCCCCACGCGCCTTCGGCCCAATGCCCCCACGTGCCTTCGGCCCGGTTCCCCCACGTGCCTTCGGCCCCATTTCCCCACGTGCCTTCGGCCCGATGATCGGCCTCGTCCTTGTCACCCACGGCCGCCTGGCCGAGGAGCTGCGCCTGGCCATGGAGCATGTGGTGGGGCCGCAACGGGCGGTCGCCACCGTCTGCATCGGGCCGGAGGACGACATGGAAGGCCGGCGCACCGACATCCGCGAAAGCATCGGCGCGGTGGACCAGGGCGACGGCGTGGTGCTGCTGACCGACATTCTGGGCGGCACGCCGTCCAACCTGGCCTTGTCGCTGTCGAACGGCAAGGTGAAGGTGATTGCCGGGGTCAACTTGCCCATGCTGGTGAAACTGGCGAAGATACGCGGCAGCGAACCGCTGGTCGAAGCGGTGGACCACGCCGCGCAGGCCGGGCGGAAATACATCACGGCCGGTACCGACGCGCCGGGCAGCGCCCACAAGCCCTCCTAGAGGATCAGCCTACATGGACCAGCAGCCCGCCCTGACCGCCGATGCCGAGATGTGCGGTTGCCCAGAGCCCGGCACCGGCGCCCATGTGCTGCGTCGCAAGGTGGGCATTCGAAACTCACGGGGACTGCATGCCCGCGCCGCCGCAAAGCTTGTGGCGGTGGCCGAACGTCACTCCGCCTGCATGCACGTGCTGCGGGACGGCCAGGCGGTGCCCGCCTGTTCGATCATGGGCCTCATGATGCTCGGGGCAGGACGAGGCAGCGAAATAGAAATCACCGCCGAAGGCTGGGATGCGAAGGAAGCTCTGGAAGCCGTGGCCGCGCTGGTCGAGGCCGGGTTCCATGAGGATTAGAAGGCGGGCGGCTCAGCCTTCCTGCTTCTCCGCGTCCTTGGCTTCCTCGGTCGCGACCTCGTCCACTGGCTCGGCGATCGGGCCTTGCACCGGCGTCCAGGACGGTGGGTCGCTGGCTTGGAAGGAATCCTCGATCTCTTTATCGACCTTGCGTTCGGATGGGCGCGGGGCCATGGCGAAGCTTCGGTTTCGGGTGCCGAATGAACGCGCCAGCCTGCTTCCTGTTGCGCCCTGCGGATGGCTGGCGTGACCCTGGGCAAGCCCAAACCGCTACGCCGCGGCCCCGCGCGGGAGGCCTTTTTCCGCGGCATCGCGGTCTCGCCCGGCATCGCCATCGGGCCGGTCTACGACACCAACGAGGCGGCCGCCGACGCGCCACGGCGGGCGATCGGTATGGAGGCGGTGGAGGCGGAGCGCGAGAAGCTCGTGGCCGCGGCGGCGACGGCTCGCAAGCAGGTCACCAAGCTCAAGACCCGCCTGAACATCCTGCCCGAGGAAGCGCAGGAGGAGCTGGCACCACTGCTGGACGCCTACATCCTGATGCTGGGCAATTCGCGCCTGTTGCGCGGCGCCCGCAAGCGGATCGGCGATGCGCTGCTGGGCGCCGAGACCGCCGTGCTGGAGGAGGCGGAGGAGATCGCCGCCTTGATCCTGGCGACCAAGGATGACGACAAGGCTGGGTTGCTAAGGCGAGCGGGCGAGGTTCGGGAGATCGGCCGGCGGTTGATCCGCACCCTGACCGCCACCCCGTTCCGCTCGTTCAAGGACATGCCGGCCGGCGCCATCCTGGTGGCGGAGGAGATCACCCCGGCGGATGCGGCGTTGATCGACCCCACGCGGATCGCTGGCGTGGCGACCGAGGAAGGCGGGGCGGACGGGCACACCGCCATCATGCTGCGTGCGCTGGGGATACCGGCGGTACTGGGCTGCCACGGCCTGGCGGCGGCCGCGGCTCGGGGAGACCATGCGGTGCTGGATGGTGGGCGCGGCCAGGTGGTGCTGCACCCGAGCGAGACGGCGTTGGCGGCGGCGCGGGATGGCCTGGCTGGCTACGCGCGGGAGCGGGTCAAGCTCAGCAAACTGCGCCGCCTGCCGGCCGAGACCACCGATGGCGAGCTGGTTGAGCTGCAGGCCAATCTGGAAATCCCGGCCGAGCTGCCGTTGATCGCCCAGGCGGGTGCGCAGGGCATTGGGCTGCTGCGGTCCGAGTTCCTGTTCATGAACCGCGCCGGCCTGCCGGACGAGAATGCGCAGTTCGACGCCTATCGCACCATCGTCGAAGCCATGGCGGGGGACAGCGTGACCATCCGCGTCCTGGACTGGGGCGGCGAGAAGGACATGGAGGCGCTGAGCGAGGGCGTGCCTATGAGCGGCGGCCCGAATCCGGCGTTGGGGTTGCGCGGCATCCGGCTGCTGCTGAAGCGGCCGGAGCTGCTGGAGGAGCAGTTCGCCGCCATCCTACGGGTGGCGGCGCGCGGCCCGGTGCGGGTGATGCTGCCGATGATCACCACGCCATCGGAGGTGAAGCAGGCGCGCGATATCTACGAGCGGGTGGCCAAGCGGCTGCGCCGGCGCGGCGAATCGCTGCCCGACAAGCTGCCGCCGCTGGGCGCCATGATCGAGACGCCGGGGGCCGCGCTTGCGGCTGACGCCATAGCGCTGGAGGCGGATTTCTTTGCCATCGGCACCAACGACCTGGCGATGTACACGCTGGCGGTGGACCGGGCGGAGACGGATGTCGCGCATCTGTACGACCCGCTGCACCCGGCCGTGCTGCGGCTGGTGCAGTTCGCCACCGAGGCGGCGCTGCGGCTTCGCATGCAGGTGAGCGTCTGCGGCGAGATGGCCGGCAACCCCAAGCTTGTGCCGCTGCTGTTGGGGCTTGGGCTGCGCAGCCTGTCGATGAATGCCAGCGCCATTCCCAGGGTGAAGCAGGCAATCCGGGCGTTGGACATCGACGATTGCGCGCGCTTCGCGCGGCGGGTGATGGAGCAGAGCGACCCGGCGCGGATCCGGGAATTGGTGGACGGGTTCGGGGCCTGATGTCCTGTCTGTAAAGCTGATCGACTTATCAGGCTGGGAAGCCGATCCTTATTTCGCTGTCCACCCGATCGGTTCCCAACCCAAATCTACCTTCCTCGCGCCTGCCAGAGGCGTTGCTTCCGGGATCGTGTCGGGCCAGCGATATATCTTCAAAACTGCGAAACGCCCTTGGCAGCAGCAGCAAGCCTGGTCCGAGGTAATCGCCTCCGCGATCGGACGGTCGATCGGGGTCGATGTGCCGCGCAATCACCCTGCCCGCGGTGCGGACGGCACCTTCGGCGTGGCTTCGGAGTTTTTCTTCGGATTTCCGGTTGGATGGGCGCCCACCCGCCTTGTCCACGGGGCGGAATTCATGACGCGCATCATGAAGGACAAGCGGCGTGGACGGCCACATACGATTATCGCTAATCTTCGCCTATGTCGGGCCCTCCGCCTGGCCGATGCAGTGGAATGGTGGGCTAGGCTCCTGACGTTCGACGCCCTCATCGGCAACACTGATCGGCATCCGGAAAATTGGGGTGTCCTGTTCGAGGGCGACAAACCGGGGTGTTTCGCACCGGCTTTCGACAACGGAACCAGTCTTGGCTACGAGGTGCCCGAAGATCAGCTGGAATCCATGTTGCAGCCCCAGCGTCTCGCCGCCTACCTTCGTCGTGGCAAGCATCACTGCGGGTGGGACCAACGGGAGCCGGATGCGCAGCCTTTTATAGCTCTATGCCAACGCTTCGCCGCTGCTTATCCAGAGGCGCGGCGAGCAATGACCGGCATTCTGACGCTTCAGTCCATAACTCTCGACGACATCCTACGCAGCTGTGAGACTATTGCCGAGACAGTTCGCTTCACCGCCGAGCGCGCCCGCTTCCTAACCGCGTTGGTACTCACGCGACAGAGCGAGCTGCGGAAAGCCTTGGGAGATTAGCGTGCAGCTTTGGATCCAACATGTTCCGGAGCCACGGCGCCTCATCTTGACGTGGCAGCCGAGTGACCTGCTGGCCGACAGGTTTCGATGGGCTGTGGGCATCTTATGGTCGCGTGAGGGCGGTGCCAATTGCAACTTGCGGTATTTTCGCCCAGGCGAGGAATTCGCTTCCCACAATGACGGCCGCGATCCTGTTGGGTTGCAGGAATTGGGCTACCGTGGCCTGCCGGCTTTTGGATTGGGCCGGGAAATTCACGAAGTGGGCGTGATGCAGACCATGCTGCGACGCTTGCCGCCGCGCGCTCGTCCGGACTTTGCTGCCTATTTGCAAGCCTTCCGCCTGCCGCAAGGTGTGCCAATTTCGGACTTCGCCCTGCTTGGTATGACCGAAGCCAGGACGCCGAATGATGGTTTTTCCCTCATCGACCCGCTGGAGGCGGCGGAGGAATGGCAGGAAAGGCTCTTGGAGGTTGTAGGATCGCGGCATTATCGACTGGAGGGGGAGCCGCTACCGGCCGTCGGCCGGTTGCTCGACCTCCTTCGGGAACCAACCAATCTTCATGATCCGAATGCCGTCCAAGTATTCGATGAGGGTCGGTTGCTCGGCTACATAAACCGACTGCAGGCGCCGACCGTCGGTGCCTGGTTGCAACAGCGCGACATTCGATGCGTTGCGGATCATCAGGGTGGGAGGTTGAAGGCTTTCCTCTCTGTTCGACCTGCGCGAGTACAGTCTGCGGCCGAATAGCCTCTACTTCGTGACGAACGCCTTCTCCAGCACATAGCTGCCGGGCGTGCTGTTGGTCCCCTCGACGAAGCCCAACCTTTCCAGCAGCGCCTCGGTGTCCGTGTTGAAGGCCTCGCTGCCGCACATCATCACGCGGTCCAGCGCGGGGTCGAGCGGCGGCAGGCCGGTCTCCGCGTAGGCGGCACCTGATTCGAGGCGGGTGGTGATGCGGCCCTGGACCGGGAAGGGCTCGCGGGTCACGCTGGGCGCGTAGATCAGCTTTTCGCTGGCCCATTCGCCGAGCAGTTCGTGGGCGGGCAGGTCGTTCTGGATGTAGTCGCGATAGGCCAGTTCTCGCACCTGGCGCACGGTATGGGCGACGACGACGCGGTCGAATTTTTCGTAGGTGTCGGGGTCGCGGATCAGGCTCATGAAGGGGGCCAGGCCGGTGCCGGTCGCCAGCATCCACAAATTGCGGCCGGGTAGCAGGTTCTCGACCACGAGGGTGCCGACCGGCTTGCGGCCGATCAGCACCGTATCGCCGACCTTGATGTGTTGCAGGCGGGAGGTCAGCGGGCCGTTCTGTACCTTGATGGAAAGGAACTCCAGCTCCTCGTCCCAGGGCGGTGACACCATGGAATAGGCGCGGGTCAGCGGTTTGCCTTCGACCATCAGGCCGATCATGGCGAACTGCCCGGCGACGAAACGGAGCGTAGGGTCGCGGGTGCAGCGAAAGCTGAACAGCCCTTCGTTCCAATGCTGGATCCAGGTGACCTGCTCGCCGAAGAAAGCGGCGGGGATCTTGACGGCGGCTGCTTCGCTCATGCGGGCGGATATGCTGCGATGCGAAGCGGGACGCAAGCGGCGGCCAGCGCGAGCCCTGTCGCGGCAAGCGGGTGACGGCACAGGACGGGCTCGCGGCTGCGCGGGTCCTTCGCGGATGTGCGCATGTCTCAGACAGCGAGAGCCGGCGACCGCTTCGTCGGCACAACGGCACAAGGTGTTGTGCCGTATGCCGCGTGGCCACAGCATGGCGCATGTTGCATCCACCCAAGTCAGACCCCACCACCCATCCACCGGTCGGCATGCCGGTGGACCCGACGCCCCGGCCGCTGCCCGCCCGCATTCCGCATAAGGGCAGCAGCGTCGATCTGGAACCGCTGCATGTCCGCCACGCGCCGGAACTCTGGGCGGCGGCGCAGAGCGACCGCGACGGCAGCTCCTGGGCCTACATGTTCAACGGCCCTTTCGCCGATCAGGCGGCGATGCGCGCCGGCATCGCCGAGCTGGCGGCGAAGCACGATCCGATGCACTGGGCGGCGCGACCGCATCGCAGCGGCACTGCGGATGGTTATCTGTCCCTGATGGAGATCCAGCCGCACAACGCCGCCATCGAGATCGGCAACATCTGGTTCAGCCCGCGCATGCAGCGCAGCCGTGCCGCCACCGAGGCGATGTTCTTGCTGATGCGGCACGCCATGGAGGACCTGGGTTACCGCCGGCTGACCTGGAAATGCAACGCGTTGAACGCCCCCAGCATCCGCGCCGCCGGCCGGCTGGGCTTCACCTATGAAGGCACGCTGCGCGATCTGGCGGTGGTGAAGGGCCGCGCCCGCAGCACCGCCTGGTTCAGCATCCTGGCCAATGAATGGCCGGCGGCGCAGGCGCGTCTGGAGGCCTGGCTCAACGACGCCAATTTTGCCCCGGACGGCACGGCGAAGACCCGCCTGGGCGGCTGAGAGGCCTTTTTCGGGAATGTGCCGGCTCGGGATGTTCCTTTCAGTGAGACGTCGGGCGCCGCCGATCGCGGGCATCGGCAAAGTTCTGTCATGCCTGCGGCGTGAGCTCGGGCCGGCAAGACCTGCCGCGCCGATCCGAAATCTCCTGAAGTCAATCCGCTGCCTCGGCCTCGACCTCGACCAGGAAGCGCGGATCGGCCAGGGCGGAGACCACCAGCATGGTGCTGGCGGCGTGGTGGCCGTTCAGGAAGGCGTCGCGGTGCTTCCGCCAGTGCAGCATGCAGCCGATGTTGAGCAGATAGACCGTCATCTTCACCAGATTGCCGGGCGCCATGCCATGCGCGGCCAGGATGGCGCCGATATTGGCCAGCGCCTGGTCCATCTGCTCGCCGCTGGATTTCGGCACGGTGCCGTCCGACGCCATGCCGATCTGACCGGAGATCACCAGCCGCCGCCCCGGCCCCGTGACCAGCACCGCATGGGAATAACTGGAGGCCGGCTGGTGCACGCCCTCGGGGTTGGAGGTGGTGATGGGCATGGGCAGTGGATTCCTGCGGCTGTTGCCCGACAGCCTAGCGGAGGATGAGGGGCGGCGAAATCTATCAGTCGGATGTCATTGGCGGGCTGGCCAGCGCAGCGTCGGGCCCAGCCAGTTTGCCGGGGCTCAACGGAAATCGCGGCTCGATGGCATGGCGTGGCGACGGCCGCCCGGGGCACCGGGGTAGCGGGGGCCGGGTTCGGACCGCTTGACCTCGTCGGCGCGACCAAGGGTCCGTTCGGCCCATTTCGGTTCTTCCTCCAGCAGGTCGCGCAGCAGGTCCGATCGGTCGATCAGCCGGCGCACCAGCAGATGGGTGATCGGCACCTCGGAATGCTGGGTTTCGCGCTCGACCCGCCCCTCCGCCAGCATCAGCCGGGCGGAGACCAGCGCCCGGCGGTCGCGCGCCGAGACGTCGGTATAGACCACGAGGTTGCCGACGCCGAATTCATCCTCGACCGTGAGGAA
>CAXTJY010000119.1:7771-9289 GCA_964244395.1 uncultured Rhodovarius sp. | reverse complement strand
GATGTGCTGTCGCACATCCTGGGTGGCGGCACCGGGTCGCGGCTGCATCGGGCGCTGGTGGAGGGCGGCCTCGCGGTCAGCGGCGGCGCCAGCTACGATGGCGAAACGGCGGGGGCGGCGCAGTTCACGTTCAGCGCGACCCTGCGCGCGCCCACCACCACCGCGGCGCTGGAAGCCGCCGTGATGGCGGAGATCAAGCGGGTGCTGGATGATGGGGTGACCGAACTGGAGACCGCCCGCGCCATCCGCCAGCAGACGGCGGGCACGCTGCTGGCGCTGGACGGGTTGGGCGCCGCCAATCGCGCGCTGGGCGGCACGCTGACCCTGGGCCTGCCGATTGAGGAGGCGGAATACTGGCCGGCGCGTCTGCGCGCTGTCACCACCGCGCAGGTGAACGAGGCGGCGCGCGCGGTGCTGCCCAACACGCTCGCCACCACGGGCTGGCTGCTGCCGGCATGATCCCGAACGCGACGTCCCTCACCGACCTGCCGCCGCGCGCGCCCTTCGCCATCCCCATCCGCATCATCCGCGAGGGCGGCGTCACCGCCTGGCTGGTCGAGGACAGCTCCGTCCCCGTGGTGGCGCTGAACTGGGCCTGGGACGGCGGCGCCGCCTTCGACCCGGTCGGCCAGGAAGGCCAGATGGCGCTGGCCGTCGCCATGATGACCGAGGGCGCCGGAGACCTCGACAACGTGGCCTTCGCCGATGCGCAGCGCGATGCCGGCGTCAGCGTCGGCTTCGGCGTTGGCCGCGACAGCACCAGCGGCAGCCTGCGCGCGCTGACCGATGCGCTGCCGGAGGCGATCCGCCTGGCGCGGCTGGCGATGACGGCGCCGCGGCTGGCGGCACGCGACCTGGACCGGGTGCGGGCGCGTGCCATCGTCGGCGCCCGGCAGCAGCTGGAAAACCCACGCGGCGTGGCCAGCAAGGCCTGGTGGGCAGCGGGCTTCCCCGGCCATCCGGCGGGCCGTTCCTCCAGCCCGGAATCCTTCGCCGCCATCCCGGCCGCGACGTTGCCCGAGGCTTTGGGGCGGCAATTCCGGCGCGAGGGCGTGCAGCTTGCCGCCGCCGGCGCCATCAGCGAGGCCGGGCTGCGCGACGCCATCCGCGCCCTGTTCGGCGGCCTGCCGGAGGGTGGGCCGCCGCCCCTGCCGGAAATGCCCGCCGTGGCGCAGTTCGCGCCCCTGGTGGTGAACGTGTCGGCGCCGCAATCGGCCGTCATGTTTGGCCAGACCGCGCCGCTGCCCACCGAGCTGGATTGGGAGCCGACGCAGGTGGCGCTGCGCATCCTGGGCGGCGGCGGCTTCTCATCCCGATTGATGAAGCTGCTGCGCGAAGAGCGCGGTCTGACCTACGGCGTAGGCGCCGGCATGGACGTGCTGTTCCGCCGTGGCGTGATCGTGGGCCAGGCCAGCACCGACAACCGCAACGCCGCGGAAATGCTGGCGCTGCTGCGGCAGACCTGGCTCGGCATGGCGGAGAATGGCCCGACATCCTACATAATGAGTTAGAGCTGGG
>CAXTJY010000119.1:5367-7761 GCA_964244395.1 uncultured Rhodovarius sp. | reverse complement strand
CCTCAACGGCACCCTGCCGCTGCAGTTCAGCGACAGCCGACGCATCGCCGGTGGCTTGCTGAGCCTGCTGCAGAACAACCGCACGCCGGAGTGGCTGGCGGGACGCCCGGCGCGGCTTTCGGCGCTGACTCGCGCGGATGTGGCGGCGGCGGCGCGGCGCTTCGGCGCCTCTCCCCTCAGCGTAGTCATCGCCGGCCAGCCGGTGGGGCTGTAGGGCATCATCCCGATGCTTCGCATCGCGCAGTTCGCGACGATGCTTCGCATCGCGCGGGTGTGGCGGCACACCGCAATGGCCTGTAGCATCGCGTGATGGATGCAAGCGTGACGCAGGCTTGGGATGCGGTTCTGGCCGCCGGGAGCACGCCTCGCGCCGATGGCAGCGATCCACGTGGCATTCGTACGCTGTTCGCGTCCGATCCGGCGCGGTTTGAGCAATTCTCCTTCCGCGCCGACAACCTGCTGCTTGACCTCAGCAAGACGTCGCTGGACGACCGGGCGATGGCTGCGTTGCTCGACCTGGCCCGCGCGACCAATGTCGAGGGTCGCCGCGACGCGATGGCCGCCGGCGAGCACGTCAACACGACAGAGAATCGCCGCGCGCTGCACATGGCACTGCGCGCCCCCGCCGGCGCCAGCCGGGCCTCGGGCGGCGCGGCGGTGGCGGCAGAGATCCATTCCACCCTCAGCCGCATGCATGCCTTCACCCAGGCGGTGCATGGCGGGGCGCTGCGCGGCGCCACCGGGCACCGCTTTACCCACATCCTCAACATCGGCATCGGCGGTAGCGACCTGGGGCCGGTGATGGCGGTCCGCGCGCTGATCAACCCGGCCTCGCCGATGTCGGCGCTGCATCTGGGCAATGTCGATGGGCATGGCTGGCGCGCCTTGCTGGCCACGCTGGACCCTGCCTGCACGATGGTGCTGGTCGCCAGCAAGACCTTCACGACGCAGGAGACGATGGCCAACGCCCATCTGGTGAAGGGCTGGCTGGCGGAGACGCTGGGCGAGAGCCACGCCGCCTCGCACATGGCCGCGCTGTCCACCAACATCCAGGCCTGCGCCGAGTTCGGCATCCCGTCCGAGCGGGTGTTTCCGTTCGGCGATTATGTCGGCGGCCGTTTTTCCATGTGGTCGGCCATCGGCCTGTCGCTGGCGCTGGCGCTGGGTTGGGACGCCTTCGAGCGGATGCTGGAGGGAGCGCGGGCCATGGACCTGCATTTCCTCAAGGCGCCGCTGTCCGCCAATTTGCCGGTGCTGATGGCGCTGACCGAGGTGTGGCACGTCAACGCGCTGGGGCTGAACCGCCGTGCCGTGCTGCCCTATGACGAGCGGCTGCGGCGGCTGCCCGCGCATCTGCAGCAGTTGGAGATGGAAAGCCTGGGCAAGCGGGTGACCCTGGGAGGCGCGAGGGTGCCGCATGCGACCGGGCCCGTGGTGTTCGGCGAGCCGGGGTCGTCGGCGCAGCACAGCTTCATGCAGCTGGTGCATCAGGGGCCGGAGCCAGTGCCCGTCGATTTCATCCTGGTCGCGCGGCCGGACCACCCCTGGGCAGAGAACCACCGCATTCTGTTGGCGCATGGGCTGGCCCAGGCGGAGGGCCTGCTGGCGGGCCGCGACGAGGCCGCGGTGCGCGCCGAGATGGCGGGTGCCGACCCGGCCATTGTGGAGCGCCTGCTGCCGCACCGCATCTTCACCGGCGACAGGCCGAGCACCACCATCCTGCTGCCGCGGCTGGAGCCCTTCACCTTTGGCCAGCTCATCGCGCTGTACGAGCACAAGGTGTCGGTGCTCGGCACGCTGTGGGACATCAACCCCTTCGACCAATGGGGCGTGGAACTGGGCAAGGCGCTGGCCGACCCGCTGCTGGCCGAATTGGGCCGGGGCGAGGCCGTGGCGGGCCGTCACGATTCCAGCACCGAAGGGCTGCTGCGCGAGATCTTCCGGCTGCGCGGCGACGGCTGACGCCCGGCGACGAGCCTGCCCTGCCTGGAACGCCGCCGAGTCGCTGGCGGCACCGGCCCGGGCGGTCGGTCGGCACCTCGCATCATCGGGCGATGTCGGCTGCGCCCACTGAATCGCCAAGCCGCGGTGAAGCGGCTTAAACCCTGGCATGGCCGACGCGCTGTTCAGTTTCCTTGAATTCGGCTTTCTGCGCCGCGCTCTGGTGGGCGGGCTGGCGCTGGCGCTGTCCGCCCCCGTGCTCGGCGTGTTCCTCATGCTGCGGCGGATGTCGCTGACCGCGGATGTGATGGCGCATGGCATGCTGCCGGGCGTGGCGTTGGGCTTCATCCTGGCCGGACTTTCGGTGCCGGCGCTGGCGCTGGGCGGGTTGGCTGCGGGGCTGTTCGTGGTGTTGGGCGCCGGCGCATTGTCCCGCGCCACCGGCGGGCGCGA
>CAXTJY010000119.1:0-5357 GCA_964244395.1 uncultured Rhodovarius sp. | reverse complement strand
CGCTGGCGGCGCTTTACCTGGTGGCGCTGGCAGGCGGCGTGGCGCTGCTCTCCTGGCGCGGCAGCCCGGTGGAGCTGACCCAGGTGCTGTTCGGCTCCGTGCTGGGGGTGGACGACCAGGCGCTGCTGCTGATGGCAGGCACCGCGAGCCTGACTTGGTTGTTCCTGGCGCTGGCCTGGCGGCCGCTGGTGCTGGAATGCTTCGACCCCGGTTTCGCCCAGGCGGTGGGGGCGCACGGCAGCGCCTGGCATCTCGGATTCCTCGCGATGGTGGTGCTGAACCTGGTGGCCGCCTTCGCCGCCATGGGCACGTTGATGGCGGTGGGGGTGATGATGCTGCCGGCGATCGCGGCGCGGCACTGGGCCGCCAGCGTCGGTGGCATGGCCTACATGTCCTGCGGCATATCCGTTCTGTCTGTGGTGGCCGGGCTGGGGTTCAGCGTCTCTGCGGATGTGCCGGCGGGGCCGGCCATCGTGCTGGCGGCGGGCATGCTCTGGGCGGCATCGGTGCTCGCGGGGCCGCGCGACGGGCTGTTGGCGCGTTGGCGCCGGCGTCATCTGGCGGGGTGAGGCGATAGGCCGAAAGACCGGTGCCGCCGCGGCCGCGGCGGCGGTCAGAAGCCGTTGGGGTCGCGCTCACGCTCCAATAGCCGGGCGCCGCCCAGCACCGCGGCCGCAGCGCCCAGGCCCGCGGCCAGAACCGGCCCGACCAGTCCCGGACGAGCGCCCAGCGTCGTCAGCACGGCGATGACGCCCAGGAGGAGGGCGAAGCCGATGCTGACCAGGATCAAGCCGATGCGCTGCAACATGGCACAACTCCTCTCCGCTGCTGTCTGGCTGGGCGAAGGGGCGGGAAGCGGCCGCCGATAAGGCCATTTTGGGGCATTGCGCGGGGCGGTTCGGTGCGGGAAGGTCGGCCCAGCATGTGAGGGATGAACCCATGAGACGCTTCTGGATGGCCGCGGCGATCTGCTTCGCGGGCCTGCCTGCCTTGGCCCAAACCCAGCCGCCGCTGCGCTGTGCGGTGGACGGCACCTTCGCCCCGCACGCCTTCCCGGCGCTGTCGGGCGGCGTGCAGGGTTTTCAGATCGACCTGTTCCGTGAGGTCGCGCGCCGCATGGGGCGTGAGATCGTGATCGACAGCGCGTCCTTCTCCGGTCTCATCCCGGCGCTCAACGCCGGCCGCTACGACTTCCTCTGCGCGCCGACGACGGTGACGCCGGAGCGGGCGCAGAGCCTGCTCTTCACCGAGGGCTACCTGTTCACCGAGCTGCAGTTCGGCATCCGCCGCGGCACGCCGCCGATCCGCTCCGACGAGGACCTTCGCGGCCGCACCATCAGCGTGAACAAGGGCACGCCCTACGAGGCCTGGGTCGTCAACAACCGCGAGCGGCTGAACCTGACCCTGCTGGCCTTCGACACCCAGCCGGATGCGGTTCAGGCGGTGATCCAGGGCCGCGCCTACGCCAACCTCTCGGGCAACACCGTCATCCGCTACAGCGCGTCGCGCACGCCGCAATACATCGCCGACTACATCCTGCCTGGCACGCGCTTCCACTGGGGCACGCCGTTCCGGCTGGACAGCGGGGCGATGCGCAACCGGGTCGAAGACGTGCTGACCTGCATGAAGCGCGACGGCACGGTGGCGCGAATCAGCCAGCAATGGTTCGGCAGCGCGCCGGCGGCGGACCAGGCGGAGGTGATGGAATTCCCCGGCTATGGGCCGCCCGACCTGCCTGGCTTCGACCCGACGCCGCAGAACCCGACCTGCCAGTAGTCACGTCCGAATGATGGGCATGGGCAGCCGCGGGTTGGTTCGAGCTGATTCCCGCGGCGTGCGCAGCCCTGTCAGTTGAGCAACTGGGACAAGTTCACCGACAGCTTCTTCAACGCGCGCGTCGCCGCGCAATATCTGCCGAAGATCATCGAAGGCTTCTGGCTGACCATCCTGTTGGCCGCCTGCATCATCGCCACCGGCCTGCTGGCTGGGCTGGTGCTGGCGGTGCTGCGCGCGATGGGCATCCGGCCGCTGAACTGGCTGATCATCTTCGTGGTGGATCTGTTCCGCGCGCTGCCGCCGCTGGTCATCATCGTTCTGATCTTCTTCGGCCTGCCAGGGTTGGGCATCGAGTTCTCCGGCTTCGCGGCGGCCTGGATTTCGCTCTCCCTGGTGCTGATGGCCTTCGCCGAGGAGATCTACTGGGCCGGCATCACCGCGGTGGCGAAGGGGCAATGGGAGGCGTCACGGTCCCTGGGCCTCCCCTTCCTCGTCACTTTCCTGGTCGTGATCATGCCGCAGGCCATCCGCATCGTGATCCCGCCGCTGACCAACCGGACCATCGCCATCACCAAGGGCACCGCGCTGGCATCCGTGGTGGCGGTGCCGGACATCCTGGGCGCGGCCCAGGCCGGCGTCAGCTTCTCCTTCAACCCGACGCCACTGACGCTGGGGGCGGCCGCCTATCTGGTGCTGTTCCTGCCGGTGGTCGTTCTGGGGCGCTGGGTCGAGACGCGCTTCGCCTGGAAGCGGTGACGGCATGAACGAATTCCTCGAAGCCTTCTTCTCGCTCGACATCCTGCGCGAGGCCTGGCCCATCCTGCTGTCCGGCTTCGGCCAGACCCTGCTGCTCTCCGCCATCACCGTGCCGCTCGGCATCATCGGCGGGCTGACGCTCGCCCTGCTTTCCACGGTGCGCAACCCCTGGGTGCGCTGGCCGCTGATCGCCTGGGTGGACGTGTTCCGCGCCTTGCCGCCGTTGGTGCTGCTGGTCTTCGTCTATGCCGGGCTGCCTTTCGCCGGTATCGAGGTGTCGGCGCTCGGCGCCGTCGCCATCGGCTTCTTCCTCAATACCGGGGCCTATTACGGCGAGATTTTCCGCGCCGGGCTGGAGAGCGTGCCATCGGGCCAGCGCGAGGCAGCCCGTGCGCTCGGCCTGCATCGCGGCCAGACCATGGTGCTGGTCATCCTGCCGCAGGCCATCCGCAACGTGCTGCCCGACCTGGTCTCGAACACTCTGGAGGTGGTGAAACTGACCTCCATCGCCTCGGTCGTCGCGATGCCCGAGCTGCTGTTCCAGGCCCGCCAGGCCCAGAGCGTCACCTACAACGCGACGCCGATCATGGCCGCCGCGGTCGCCTATTTCGTGCTGCTGTGGCCCGTGGTGCGGCTGCTGAGCCGGCTGGAGAACCGTCAGCTCGCGTCGCGTCGCTGACGAAACCAGCGCACCAGCACGATCGCCCAAGCCACCAGCGACGCCAGCATGAAGGGCAGGGTGACAAGCATGAGCCAGCCCATCACGAACAGGCTGGTCAGGAACGGCCCCCAATCCGCGTCGCCGATCAGGCACGGGGTGCCGCCACCTTCATCGACATGGCAGCCCGCCCAATCGGCCAGGACCGCGGAAAGCAGCACCGACAGCATCGGCAGCCAGGCCAGCAGCGTCGCCACCGCCAGCACCCACGACCAGGGCCGCCGCATCAGCGCACCGCATACACGTCGTAGCGCGGGCCAGAAGGTGGCCGCTGGCCGACGCCGATCGCCAGCACGCGGTTCAGCCACGCCAGCTCCTCGTCGCCGGTCTCGAAGCGGATGGCAACGCGGAAATAATAGTCCGTGGGCGGCACCTTCTCACCGCGCGCCAGCCGCGCCAGCACCTCCGGCGGGCCGGTCCGGATGCCGGAATACTGCACATAGACCAACGCGCCCGCCTTGGTCTTGACGGTGAAGCGCACATCCATATGCGCCGTGCCGTCCGGGTCCACGCGCAGCCAGTCCGCGCTGGCGCCGTTCACCACCTCGCCGGTCAGGGCGGGGCCGGTCACCGTGCCGCCCACCACCGGCACCACGCGCAGGCCGTCGCTGACCGGCTGCGGCGCTCCCACCGCGATGTCCATGGTGAAGAGGTATTCGGTGTGCAGCGGCAGCGGGTCCACGGGAATCTCCTGGGTTCGGCGGGGCGGAGCCTGACGGGCCGGGCGGCGCCGGACAAGCCTGCGATCCCGCCAGGCAACCGTCGCCGCCGCCCGCGCGTTGCTAAACGATGGAACCGGAGGCGACATGGCCCACACATTCAGACTGACCGCGCTGGCCCTGGCCGCCGCGTTGGCGTTGCCGGCCGCCCCCGCGGTGGCGCAGCGTTGGGACCGCGGCGGCTGGCAGGGTGATCGCGGCCGGAACGATGGCTGGCGCGGCGATCGCGGCTGGCGCGGCGGCGGCCGCGGGCCTGGTTATTACCGGGGTGGCAACAACGTGGCGCCCCTGGTCGGCGGCGCACTGCTCGGGCTCGGCCTGGGCGCGGTGCTTGGCGGAGCGCTCGCACCGGCGCCTGGTTACGCGGGACCGCCGCCCGGCTACGCGGCGCCTCCGCCGCATTATGCCCCGCCGCCCCCCGCGTACTACGCCCCGGGCAAGCCCGGCCCTGGCTATGACGGTTACTGAGGTCGGTATCATGAGACGCTTTGCCCCACGATTGATCGCCGCCGCCCTGTGTCTGGCCGCCTTGCCAGCGGTCGGCCAAACGGCGCCGCAAACCGCCCGGTCCAGCCGCGCCACGGCCACCGCGGCACCCGCCGCCGAGCTGACCGGCGCCACCACCGCCCAGGTGCGCGCCGCGACCGACGTGCATCTGGCGCAGATGCGTGGGCGCCTGAAGATCACCCCGGCTCAGGTGCCGCAATGGGACGTCTTCGCCACCGTGAGCCGGGAAAACGCCGAGGAGATGCATGAGCGCTTCGAACGCCGGCGCACCGGCCTCGCGCGCTTCGATGCGGCGCAGAATATGGCGGATTTCGCGCAGATTTCCGAACTGCATGCGCGCCAGCTGGTTCGCCTCTCTGCCGCCTTCCAGGCGCTCTACGCCACCATGCCGGCGGATCAGCAGCGCGAGGCGGACGCGTATTTCCGCGAGCTCCGCAATCCGGAGCGCCCGGGCCGCGCCCGCGCCGCGCGGGCCGGTTAGCCGGGGTGAAAGCGTCGCCGTAACCTTCACTTCGCCCGCCGCGTATCCTTGGCGAAGCGAGGAATGGGTGGAATGCTGACGGCCTGGATCAGCGAGAGCGGGATGACGGCGGACAGCACGCCCTTGCGCGACGCGCGCGACGCCCGCTGGTCGGCTCTGATGGCCCTGGCGCAGGACGGCGACAGCGGCGCCTATAACGCGCTGTTGCGCGACGTCCTGCCGCAGATCAGGGCGGTCTGCCGGGCCAGGCTCCGCCAGGCCGCCGATGTGGATGACGCGGTACAGGATACCCTGCTGAGCCTTCACGCGCTGCGCCGCACCTATGATCCATCTCGCCCCTTCCGTCCCTGGCTGAACAGCATTGCCGAGCGCCGCGCCATCGACCGGCTGCGCCGCATGG